>DAHWAI010000039.1:0-17777 GCA_027327295.1 Microcaldota archaeon | reverse complement strand
AATAGGTAACACTGAAGCAGTCGCGGAGCTTACGGATGAGCGGATCCTCACCTTTGCAAAGTCGCTCGGCGACGACGTCGCTAGCACATACTTCAGGGCAATAGGTAACACGAAAGCAGTCGCGGAGCTTACGGATGAGCGGGTCTTCGAGGCATCGGAATTCTTAAAGTCAATTGACAGCGACGCCGCCTACGGGTACTTCCAGGCAATAGGTAACACGAAAGCAGTCGCGGAGCTCACTGATAAACGGATCTTCGGAGCATCGGAATTCGTAAAGTCAATCGACAGTACCGCCGCCTACTGGTACTTCCAGGCAATCGGCGACACGAAAGCAGTCGCGGAGCTCACCGAAAATTCTTTTCTTACATGGTTGAAAGATTCGTATGAGATTGATGGCTTGCCCGAACTTCTCCCAAATCTCGGAGCTGTCCTTAATTATTCCAGTAGCCATCTTCTCTACAAAAATCCTCCCTCCTTCTCCAACGACCCAATCATAAAACTACTCAAACCGGAGCATGCGGAAGACAATCCAGGTATGTTCAAGACAGAGGTTATGGGTTGGGTTGAACTAATTAAGGTCCTTAATGAGGCAGAAAAGAAGGGTTTTGGGGCGGTCGACAGCGCGGCGTTTGGAAGGATGGTAGCCCTCTTCCAGAGAACGGGCGGTTCGGTAGTATACCTTGCCTTCGCCTCGGACTTCCTCGATTCGGAAGAGAAACTCAAGATTTTATTTTCAGGTGAGAGGGGGAGGATAGACGCGATGATGATCGGCGGGGTCAACGCCTACTTCAAAAACCTCTCAGGTCTGCCTAACAGCATTGAGGGATGGGGCGGCATCGAGATACTCAGACTCACATGGGAAAACAAGGAGCACTTTATAGGGAACGAGACGCTCTTAACAGGGCTGCTGCCAAAGCTCTTCGACCAGGAGAGAGCCTACATAAATTCCAAACTGCCGAATTTCAATGCACAGTATTCTGCAATATACAACCTCCTTTCAGAAAATATGAAGGCAAAAGAACTTGAAAAGAAGGATTTTGACAGGATTGTGTCAGACTGCAACGAGATGGCGAAAGCGCTCTTCACCCAGCCTAAAAACGAGATCGTGATCAAGGACCAGTTTGCAACCCTCTCGAACAGCGTTGGAAAAGGCCTCAAGGGCAGGCTTGGCTACTTATGGAATAAATACAGGCCGGACGAGAATGCGGATTACCTCCGTCTGAGGGACTTCGCGAGGGCGTTGAGGGAAATGGAAAAGGACATGAAGTCCCTTGAAAAGCAGAATCCCGATAGGTATGCAGAAGCCATATACGCGCATGGGCAGATACTCAATGCTGCCGAAATCATTTTCGCCAAGAGATATTACGATGAGAAACTCGCTGGAAAGACGGCGCATGATATGTTCTCGGCACAGGAGATTCTGAGTACCATCTACCAGTACATAATCGACCCTGACTTCCACGGGGTTGCCTCCCCTGGCAGAAGGATGCTGTTCGACATATGCGCAACGACCATATCAACAGACTCGCACATACTTGGCGAGGCAATCCCGAACACAGGGATTCTTAGTGTAAAGGGCTGGGAAAGGTCCCTCAGTGACGTATTCGGGGGAAGATACAGCGGCGACTGCACCGCACCTCCAAACACCGGCGAATACTCCGGCATAAATTTCGATAAGAACTTCGGGTGGATCAATGATCCAGGCACATACATCCTAAACGTCTACTGGCAGAAGGATCCAAAAGAGAAGCAAGTGCCTGTCGGGAGGATATATTGCTTTGCGGCGTTATTGGATGGAAAGCCGGCCGTATTCATAGACTCTTTGGAGTTCCTTGCGTCTTTTCCAGTAGGACCGGAGGTGATGAAAGCCCTTCCGCTGCTGGTCGAGGACTATACAAAACATCTTGGAACGACGGTCGCTATCGATGCCGAAGGAAAGATTTCAAACCGCCCCTGGGTAAAGCCCGCAATTGACGTGGGGTTCGAAAAAAAAATAGTACAGGCGCAAAAACTCGGTAATCCGGTCTACACCGAGAATATTAGAACAGAGCAAGAGGAAGTCAGGGTGTTCATAATCGAATGAAATTCATAAAACGTTTGTTGAAATGAAACAAAAGTGATACATTCTGTTACAGGAGCATGCAATGCAGATACATCCAATACTCTAAGAACGAAGGGGCAAAAAATAGTTTTGGTGTGTCCCAAACAGGATTTGAACCCGTGTTCTGGGGTTGAAAGCCCCACGTCCTTGGCCGAGTTTGTCGTCTTTTTCTAGCTTCATCTTAGCACCTTCAAAACACCAAAACAAACACAAACAATTCCAGCTTTCTGAACAGTAGCCTTTCCCAAGCAATCTATATAAGCAGGCACGGTTCAGTTTCGCCGTGGGCCAACGACCCAACGGTCTGCAAGCTAGCAACCTAGCAAACGGCTGATTTTGCGAGGGGGTCAAAATCAACCTTTCCGCCGCCATGTCCTACGAAGTAGCCGCAGCAGCCGTAGCCCGCCGTGCGACACCAAATGTGTCTTAAAGGCGGGCGGAGGCTGCAAGGCGGGAGTTTTTCTACACGACTCTCTACATGGACGGCTCTAATATTGATGTGCAGTAGCACGAGGGAAGAATAGCCTGTTTTGATGGGCTTCCGTCGAGACTTTTCTCTACATGGATTGGCAAGTTCATGTAGAGAAACTGAAAGCATGTAGAGAAGCATATTTTGTGCTTTGAAAGCCTAGCTTTCAGACTATGCTTCGCTCAAAATGAGCAATTATGTTATTACGCGTGGTGAGCGTAGTCCACTATTGTGACCGTGCTGTTCTTATCGTCTATCACGTACTTGACCACGAAATGCCCGATGTGCCTTTCCCTGACTCCGGCATATTCACTATGCATCCATTTGCCTACCGCATACGGGTTCTCTGCAAGCTGGTCGAAGAGCTTTACGAGCCTCTTGTAGGACAAAGAATCCTTCTTTACCATCTTCCTGAGCTTCTCCCTTACGCTATCTGCTAGATGCACTTCGTAGGCCATCTCTGCACCTTTACAATCAGCCCCAAACGTCGCTTACGAGCGCCTTCACGGACTTGTACTTATGCACCTTTCCGGTCCTGAGCTCCTCAAGCCCTATATCCAAACCAGTAACCTTCTTTTTCTTCATGGCATTGGCTATCAGGGTGATTTGGGCTTCGAGATTGCCTAGCCTCCTTTCTATTGTGCTCATTTCCGCCCTTGTATTCGCCATAATATTATTGTATTCGCGCAATTATTTAAGGCTTGTTATCCAATTTGTGAGCCTTTCGGCTTTCTCGACCGAAAACGTCTCGTCCGCAGCTTTGTAAAGCTAGATTACGGACAGGCCGTCCTTAATCCCATGGAAAGTTAGCTGCGGAAGCACCTCTTGAATATACTTCTTGAGTTTTTCGGGTTCGGTCTCCGTGATGGAACCGAATCGTGTTGCATTAGATTCCTTTTCCTTGGCAGGGAAACTGAACCTGAGTTTGTCGTCGAAAATATGATTTGCTCCCTTCGGGATTTGAACCCGAGTTGCAGGGTTGAAAGCCCCGCGTCCTTGGCCGGACTAGACGAAGGGAGCCGTGCTTTCTATTGCAGGTCAAGCCTTTTATAGCTTGCACAAATAATAGATTGGGGCAGGGGTAGACGTATGATATTATCGGATGTCGACATACTTAACATGGTGCGCACCAAGAGGCTGGTAATAAAACCGTTCCTCAGGGAGATAGTGCGCGAGAACGGCATAGACTGCAGGCTCACGGACGAGATAGCCCATCATCAGAACTTAGGGGACGGCTTCGTGCTCGACCCGACGAAGAAGGAGCATGTAGGCATCACGTACACGATTACGAAGGGCCGGAAGGGAATGATTATAGAGCCGCACGAACAGGTTCTGCTGTCTACGCACGAGTATATAGAGATGCCGGACGACGTAGCGGGCTTCGTCGAGCTGCGGAGCACATGGGCGAGGCACGGGCTCTCGATGCCACCGACCATCATAGACGCCGGCTTCAGGGGCACGATTACGCTTGAGGTGGTGAACAACGCACCTTACAGCATAATGCTCAGGCCCAGGCAGCGGTTCGCGCACATAATATTCGAGAAGCTCGACAGCAAGACCGGCAGCGCATACTCAGGCTTCTACTTGGGCCAGAGGGGTATCAAGCTCCCCCAGCTACTGAAATGAGGCTTAAGAAGAAGGCAGGCTTGGACACCTGAGGCAATATCTGCAGGATTGCAGGCTTGGCAGATTACCTGCTGCCTGCCAGGTCTGAGACCTCCGCACTGCTGCCTGCGCCCTTCGCCGTCGCGCCGCCAGTTGCCGAGACCAGCACCACGTCTCCGATGTTCTTTATGTTCCTGAAAAGTATGCTCTTCTGCTGAAGTATCTTGCGCATCTCGTCCTCACTGGAGCTTTTCCACTCCTCCATGAGAAGCCTGCTGACCTCGCCCTTCTCCAAGTCGAGTATCGCGTCGCGGACCTCCCCGAGATACTGGCCGTTGTCGCTGTAGATGTCCATGCTGTAGATGTCTGAAACTTTCATTTGATCGCCTGATGCCAATTCACTGTCAAACTTTAAAAACCTTTGGTGGTATTCCAGTATTCTGCGGAGTTTCCCTCGCCCAGATGCACTGCCTGCTTTATATGGGTTTCGGCCCAGGTGCACCGCGAGCCTGCCCAAACATTTAAATATCTTTTGCTTCACAATTTTACTGCCTCCTTGTAGAAAAGAATATAAAGCTATTGCTTTTTGGAGGCATGCAGCATACACTCGTGTTTAGGCGATGTAATGGTAACAAAGAACAACAAGAACGCGAAGAAGACCCTTGAGAAGGTTAAGGTTAAGGCCAAGATTCAGAAGAAGGCCCAGCCCAAGCACGCGAAGGGCGGCCAGCAGGCCAGCAAGCAGCAGGCTAGCAAGCAGCAGCCCCGGCCCGGCGCGCATGCAGAGCACGAGGGCATGAGGCGCATAGTGCTAACGGACAACAAGATCAGCCTTGCGGAGGACACACCGAGGACAGAGGAACAGAAGCTCGAGCCAAGCCATGCCATAGAAGAGCTGCAGCATGCCCAGTCGCACCAGATGGTGCCGACCGCGGCTGCACCTAGGGTCTGCCCGAGCTGCGGTTCTACAAGCTTGATATTTGACGGCGAACGCGGAGAGGTCGTGTGCAACAGCTGCGGCCTTGTCATAGAGGAAAACGTGACAGACACTGGACCCGAATGGAGGGCCTTCGACGCAGACCAGAGGAACGCGAGGGCAAGAACCGGCGCGCCCATGAAGTACACGCGCCCTAACAAGGGGCTCGTGACCGAGATAGACCTTTACAACAAGGACATACGCGGCGTGCGCATACCTTCCAAGCGCCAGGCGCAGCTCTACAGGATGCGCAAGTGGCACAAGCGCGCCAGCATTGCCAGCTCATCGGAGCGCAACTACCTGATAGCGCTCCCCGAGCTGAACAGGGTATCAAGCTATCTGGGCCTGCCTGAGAACATCCGCGAGAACGCGGCGCTTCTCTACAGGAAGTGCGTGCAGAACAATCTGATACGCGGAAGGCCAATAGAAACGGTGGTACAGGCAGTCATATACGCGGCGTGCAGGAAGGCTGGCATGCCGAGGACGCTTGATGAGATAGCGAACATATCCGGGCTCCCGAAGAAGGAGATAGGCAGGGCTTACAGAGCCATATCCCACGAGCTTGGCCTGAAGATACCGCTCACTGACCCGATAAGCTATGTGCCGAGGTATATCAACGCCCTCAAGCTGAGCGGCGAGGCACAGGAGAAGGCTGCGGTGCTCCTCAAGGACGCGATGAGGAAGGGCCTCGTCTCCGGCAGAAGCCCAACGGGCGTCAGCGCTGCCGCAGTCTACATCGCCGGCGCGCTCGCCGGAGAGCGCCGCACGCAGAAGGAAGTTGCCGACGTCGCAGGCGTGACCGAGGTAACGATAAGGAACAGGTACAGGGAGCTCAAGGAGCAGCTGAACATAGACGTAAATCTATGATGGGCATGAGGCTCCTTGCCCTTTTCTTTCTTTTTGCGGCCCTGGTATTAGGCGCAGCCACAGCACATGCGCATGGCCTCAACCTGACGCTGGCGAAGGGCGCGCCCGCCAATTTCAGCAACAGCTTCAATTCAACGCTATCGTACATACAGATGGCCAACCAGAGCTCCTACCTGGTATTCTACCCAAACCTCACCGATGCGTACTTCCAGCTCTATATGGCGAAGGCGAACTACACGCGCAACATCTCGCTCGCGTACGCACAGCTTGCGAACGCGAGGGCCGATGCGGCAGTGCAGCTGGCACGCATCTATTCCTACAGGCCGATTTCGCTTGCCATAATGGTTGCGCTTACGGTTGCTGCGGCTGCGGCGCTCTACGTCGTCATGCGCAGGCCGAAGGTTGTAGGCAAAGGCAGAAAACGCGCGAGGTAGCTTAAAAACAGCGCTGGCATGTTAGACAGATGCCAAACGTCAACGTTTTCGCAGAATAGCTTTAAATAGGCAGCACGGTATAAGCTACTGTTGCTTAATCACCGGGTGAGCGGGGATAGGGTTGTCCCAGCGGTGGTGGCGGCACAGGGTGGAAAACATGGATAGCATAGCGGACGAGATAGCGGAAGGTATGGAATACGAGCTCCGCGTGGACGCGAAGGGCGCCCGCGGCGAGGGAATAGGCAAGGCCGGGAACTTCGTAATTTTCGTAAAGAACGCGAAGACCAGGATAGGCAACATATACAAGGTAAAGATAACCAAGCTGCACAGGACCTTCGGCTACGCGGAGATAATGGACGCGAAACACCAGTTTATAGGCAACGGCAGCGTCGTGGAACTGTGAGAGGGCATGACAGCAAGCCTTTTATAGTTAATCATGGCAATAGCATTGGCTGTTTGTTTTGCTTTTCTAGCGTAGATGCTTCTGCATACGCTGTCTGAGGTTTGGGGCGACATTGGCTTTTGCGCACTTAAGCATTACTGATATGCAGCGCGCCTTGCGCGCATGGTAGATGAATATGGACCGCACCGACATTGATAGGTACATGAAGGGCACCACGACCGTGGGCATCGTCTGTTCCGATGGCGTAGTCATGGGCGCGGACTCTCGCGCCACAATGGACACGTTCATAGCAAGCACAGAGGCCAGGAAGGTCTGGAAGATAGACGACAATATAGCCATGACAATCGCGGGTCTTGTCGGCGACGCGCAGGAGCTGATACGCATACTCAGGATACAAAACGAAATCTACAAGATGAACGAGAACAGGCCGCTGAACCCAAGGAGCGCGGCGACGCTGCTGTCGATTATACTGAACGACAACAAGATGATGCCGTACTACGTCCAGCTCATAGTGGGGGGCGTGAACGGCGAGGGCGGCCAGCTGTACAACCTTGACGCTGCGGGCGGCTACACCGAGGAGCCGAAGTTCACAAGCACTGGTTCTGGAAGCCTCACAGCACTGGGTTATCTGGAAGATGTCTACAAGCAGGGCATGGCGACCAAGGACGCGGTCAAGATCGCGTACAAGGCACTCAACATCGCCATGAAGCGCGACGCAGCGACGGGCAACAACATAACAGTCGCCGTAATAACGAAGGGCGGCTACACGGAGTACACGGGCAAGGACCTCGAACGAATGGTGAGCCAGGCAAAGTGAAGCCCACGCAATGATTATCCGCGCGGGCATGCACGCCGCATCACACAAGATGCCGCATCATATACCATAGAAGCTACGCTATTTTAGCAAACGTGATTTGTTGGAAGAGAAGAAAGCAGTGGACAATGGAGCTGAGGCGAAGGAGCGCAACGAGGAGCTGTTCGAGAGGATAAAGGAGCTCCTGCCCAAGGATGCGGGCTTCGTCAAGGCCGACTTCGAGGGACCCGACATAGTCATAGTGGTCAAGAAGATCTCGGCTATATACGAGGACGAATCGGTAATAAGGAACATCGCCGCGGCGGTGAAGAAGAAACTCATAGTCAGGAGCGATAGCTCGGTGCTCATGGAGCCCGACAAGGCGCTCGAGGTAATAAGCAGCATAGTGCCAAAAGAGGCCGTCACGAGCAACATCAAGTTCGTCGGCGACTTCAGCGAGGTGCAGATAGAGGCGCTCAAGCCAGGCCTGGTCATAGGTAAGGACGGGAGCACGCTCAAGGCTATAGCGATGCAGACCGGCTGGAGCCCGCGTGTGCTGCGCACCCCAACAATGGACAGCGACACCATACGCGGCGTGCGCCAGCTTATGTACAACGAGAGCGACTTCAGGAAGAAGTTCCTGCACAGGGTCGGCCAGAACATCAACAAAACAGTCATGAAGAGCGAGTGGCTCAAGGCCACGGCTCTTGGAGGCTTCCGCGAGGTAGGCAGGAGCAGCCTGCTGCTGGAGACACCCCACTCGAAGGTCATAATAGACTGCGGCATAAGCCCGGAACCAGGCATCAAGGGCCTCGACGCCAATGCAAGCGGCGACGTCAACAAGGCTTTCCCATATCTGGACAGCGCGAACTTCTCGATCAACGAACTCGACGCGGTGATACTGACACACGCGCACATGGACCACTCGGGCTTCATACCATACCTGTTCAAGTACGGGTACGACGGCCCGGTCTACTGCACGCCGGCCACGCGCGACCTGGTGGCGCTGCTGCTCAACGACTACATAAAGCTAGTCGCTAGGAGCGGCGGCACGCCGCTCTACGACGAGAAGGACGTGCGCAAGATGCTCATGCATATGGTGACCAGGGACTACAGCGAGGTCACGAACATAACCGACGAGCTCAAGCTCACGTACCACAACGCCGGCCACATACTCGGCAGCGCGCAGGTGCACCTGCACGTCGGCGAAGGCATGTACAACATAGTGCACACAGGTGACATGAAGTACGGCTTCACCAGGCTCTTCGACCCTGCGCAGACTCGCTTCCCGCGCGTCGACGCGCTATTCATAGAGAGCACGTACGGCGGGCCCAACGACATAACGCCAAACAGGCACGACGCGGAGCGCAACCTCATGGACACGATAAAACGCACGCTCGACAACAACGGCAAGGTTCTCATACCGCTATTCGCAGTGGGCAGGAGCCAGGAGCTCCAGCTGATACTGGAGAGCTACATGACGGGCGACAACAGCCCGTATAAGTTCGATGCGCCGGTGTACCTCGACGGCATGATACTTGAGGCGAGCGCTATACATACTGCTTATCCGGAGTTCCTCAAGGAAGGCCTGAGGAACCGCATACTCAACAACAGGAGCCCGTTCGAGAGCGAAATCTTCGAGGTGGTAAAGGGCGAGCGCGAACAGGTCTTCGAGAACGGCCCCGGCATAATACTCGCTAGCGGCGGAATGATGAACGGCGGCGCCAGCGTCGAGTACTTCAGGCGCCTCGCGGACGACGCCAGGAACACGCTCGTGTTCGTTGGTTATAACAGCAGCAACAGCCTCGGCAGGCGCCTCCAGAACGGCGTCGGCGAGGTGCCGCTGCCGAACGAGGACGGCAAGCTCGCACCGATCAAGGTCAACATGAACATAAAGACCGTTGAGGGCTTCTCCGGCCACAGCGACAGGCGCCAGCTCATCAGTTATGTCGAGAAGCTCAATATAAGGCCGAAGAGCATCTTCACGATGCACGGGGAAGAGCACAAATGCGAGGACCTGGCCAGGACACTGGGCAAGATAGCGCACGCAGATGGCAGGGCGCCCATGAACCTCGACTCCATCAGGCTAAAGTGAAGGGATTATTTCTGGCGGCCGCGCACCAGCGCCATCGTCATGACGCCGGCGACTATCATTAGCCCTCCGACTAACTCCTGCGCGGTGAAGCTTGCGATGACGATGCTGCCCAGGAGCACCAGCACGGTGTCCATGTAGGTGAAGTTGTTTATCAGGTTCCTTGTAACGACTTCCTTTGCTGCAATATGGGTCTCGTTCTTCCTCATCGCGGTCAGCTCCAGTGCAACAGACGTTATATAGGTGAACCCCGCAAACGCGGCCCCCACACCGTACCACACAGGCACGCCGCGGATAGAGCCGGTGAGCGCGGCAATAAGCACTGATATGACAAAGGACGGCACAGCTATCGAAGTTATCTTAGGCCCGACGCCGTATTTTCGGGTGTTGTAGAACACCAGGTAGTAGCCTGCGCCCGCTAGCAGGGCGATGGCCACGATGAATGGTAAAATACTATAATTGAACGCGTAGCCCGTGCTCTCGGCGAGGTAAACGCCGGCGACCACCAACAGCACTCCGGCTAACAGAGCAGATTTCGTCGCGAGGCGCAGTCTTTTCCTGAATATCGCCATGTCTGTAGACAGGAAGACAAGCGAACTGAGGGCTATCAGGGGATACACCCCTGCGAGCATGTAGCGCCTGAAAGCCGCGAAGAGCACCACGTTGAACACTATCAGCAGGATGCCGCCGTAAAGGCTCGGGGAGCGCGGACTGAAGCCACGCAGCGGGCGGTCCTTCAGGCCCAAGACCCTGAGCAAGAGAGGCAGCGCAAGAATGCCGCCGATGCTCCACAGGAAGAAGAATTCGTAAAGGCCCATATGCCTGAGCGTCAGGAACGCGACGATACCGTTTACAGCATAGGCGACGGTACTACCGGCAAGGAGTAGCAGCGTGGCTGTAGTTTTCCCCATAAGAATGCCACAGCCAATTGGCCAAGAACCAATAAGTAGTTTTGCAGTTGGGGGCCGAAAAGACGTTACTCTTTGATATCAACTTCGAAGAGGCTCAGCTGCCCACGCACGCTGAATGGCTTGATTGGCCTGATGTCCTCCAGCACCCATGAATGCGCCCGGTCGTAGACCTTGCAGCATGCCCTTTTCTCGTCTGCCTTGATCATCGTCCTGCAGTCCACGAGCTCGGCGATCGCTATGGCCTTGCCGCTGAACTCGGTGCGCGGGATCTTCGACGCGCATATGAGCAGCTTGCCCCGATATTTAGTCTTCCAGACCCTGGTCTCGATGGTCTTTTTCCCTGCCCTGACCATGCCCGCATATGGTTCCTTGAGCACTATCGCTTTCATTCAATCGCCGGTACAGGTTTCAAACTTCATTCCCAGAAACGCTTCTTGCCCCCATGGACCCCGTCTGCGCCGTCTGAAGCTTCGGCGAACTTCGTCATCAGCTCGCGCTGCTCCTTCGATAGCTTCTTTGGCACGCTGATGCTGATTGTCACTACCTCGTCTCCTGCACCAGGACCGTTGAAACGAGGCATCCCCTTTCCTTTGAGCACAGAAATCTCGCCGTTCTGGGTTCCTGGCTCTATATTCAGTTTTTCATGACCCAATATCGTTGGCACGCTTATCTCGCCGCCGAGCATCGCCGTGTAGAATGGCACGTCCACGGTGGTGAGCAGGTCATCCCCGCGGCGCTCGAAGCGCTCGTCTGGCGCAACTACCACGTCGATGTAGAGGCTGCCGTGCCTGTCCGAGCCGTAGTCGCCCATGTCCTTGACGCGCAGCCTCGTGCCAGTGCTGACGCCTTTTGGTATCGTCACGTCGATCCTGTCCTCGCCCTGGGTTCGGCCTGTGCCTGAGCACGTCCTGCACGGACGTTCCGCCACGCGGCCCGCACCCCCGCACTTGGGGCAGGCGCTTATCGTCTGCATCATGCCGAATGGCGTGCGCCTGGTGACACGCACCTGGCCGGAGCCGTTGCACTTGTCGCAGCGCACCACCTCGGTTCCGGGCTCTGCACCGCTTCCCTTGCAGCGCAGGCACCCCTTTACGTGCCTCACCGAGATGCGCTTCGTCGTACCCTTGGCTGCGTCCTCCAGCGAGACCGTCACCCTTGCGAGTATGTCGTTGCCCATGTCTGCGGTCCTTCCGTGCGGGCCGCGGGACTGCATGCCGAAGAGGCTGTCGAACATGTCGTCGATGGAACCGAAGCCGCCCATGCCTCCGGCGTTGAAGCCCATGCTCCTGAAGGCCTGGTCGAAGTCGAAGCCCTTGAATATGTCCTCCTCGGTGAAGCGCTGGTTGAAGCCTTCAGGGCCGTAAGCGTCGTACTGCCTGCGTTTGTCAGAGTTGCTCAGCACGGCGTAGGCTTCATTGATCTCCTTGAACTTCTCCTCTGCGCCGGGGTCCTTGTTTTTGTCGGGGTGGAAACGCATGGCGAGGTTCCTGTACGCGGACTTGATATCGCTCTCGCTCGCGTCCTTCTTGACTCCCAGCAGGTCATAGTAGTCCTTCGCCATTCTTGGTTACCTTCATTTCTCGACCTTGAAGTCCGCGTCTTTTATGTTCGGATCGGAGCCGCCGGAACTGTCTGTGCCGTCGGTGCCTGGCCCCTGCTCCGGACCTGCGCCTTCGCCCTCGGGACCTTCATGGCCTTCCGGACCGGCTGCGCCCTTGTAGAGGCCGGCGCTTATCTCGCCGAGGACCTGTTTGAGCTCCTCGGTCTTGGCCTTTATGCTGTCCATGTCCTCGGCCTTGACCGCAGCCGAGAGCTCGTCCTTCGCCTTGTTCACCTTCTCCTTGTCGGCGTCGGATATCTTACCCTTGTACTCTTCCAGGGTGTGTTCGGCCGTGTACACGAGCGACTCGGCGTTGTTCTTCGCCTCGATCTCCTCCCGGATCTTCTTGTCAGCCTCCTCATACTCCTTTGCTTCTCCCATCTTCTTCTCTATGTCAGTCTTGTCCATCTTGTGGGGTGCGACTATGTCCATGCCCTGGCTCTTGCCTGATGCCTTGTCCTTGGCCGTAACGTGCAGTATGCCGTTGCTGTCGATGTCGAACGTCACCTCTATCTGCGGAACGCCCCTGCGCGCCGGCGGCAGGCCAGTCAGCATGAACTGGCCGAGGTCGATGTTGTCCTTGGCCAGAGTGCGCTCTCCCTGCGTCACGTGTATACCCACGCTCGTCTGGAAGTCTTCTGCAGTGCTGAAGACCTGCGACTTCTTCACAGGTATTGTAGTGTTCCTCTCTATGAGCGGCGTCGATATACCGCCGAGCGTTTCTATAGCCAGCGTCAGCGGTGTGACATCAAGCAGCAGTATGTCCTTGACCTCGCCGGTGAGCACGCCGGCCTGGATGGCCGCGCCCAGTGCCACCGCCTCCATGGGATCCACGCCGCGCTCTATCTTCTTGCCGAGTAGCTGCTCTATGTATCTCTGCACTATAGGCATGCGCGTCGGCCCGCCTATCAGTATTATCTTGTCTAATGTAGAGGGCTCGAGTTTCGCGTCCTTCATCGCCTGCATGACGGGTTTCGCTGACTTCTCGACTATGGGCACCACGAGGCTCTCGAGCTTCGCACGCGTGAACGTGTATGTGAAGTGCACGGGCTGGCCTTCCTTCTGCGCCAGGAACGGCAGGTTTATCTCCGTCGACAGCACGGTGGAGAGCTCTATCTTGGCCTTCTCGCCGGCCTCGCGAAGCCTCTGCAGCGCCTGGTGGTCCTTCTTGACGTCTATCCCCTGCTGCTTCTTCACCTCCTCTGCCAGGAACTCCACTATGGCGTTGTCCATGTCCGTGCCTCCAAGCTGCGTATCCCCTGAGGTGCTCTTCACCTCGAAGACGCCCTTGCCGAACTCCATGATGGTCACGTCGAGGGTTCCGCCGCCGAGGTCGTATACCAGAATCTTCATCTCCTTGTCGGCTTTGTCCAGGCCGTAGGCCAGGCACGCCGCGGTGGGTTCGTTGACGAGCCTCACGACATCAAGGCCCGCTATGGCGCCCGCATCTTTCGTTGCCTGGCGCTGATTGTCGTTGAAGTATGCAGGCACGGTTATGACGGCCTGCTTTACCTCCTCTCCGAGGTACGACTCCGCGTCCTTCTTTATTTTCTGGAGCAGCATGGCCGAGAGCTCCTGGGGCTTGTACTCCTTGCCGTATATTTTGTATACGTAGTCGCTACCCATCTTGCGCTTGAAGGCCGTAACTGTTCCGTCAGGGTTCGCGACCGCCTGCCTGCGCGCCGTCTCGCCCAGCAGCCTCTGGCCGTCCTTCGTGAACGCTACGAAGCTGGGAAATGCTTTTCCATACAGCGAAGTACCCTCGCCGCTGGGTATTATCACAGGTCTTCCTCCTTCCAGCACAGCTGCGGCCGAATTCGAAGTTCCCAAGTCTATTCCTATTATCTTCATATCAACCACTTATTTCAGTTTTTAGCATTTTTAGAGTTATCGGCGGCTTCTTCGGCCTCCTTTTCTCCTTTCTTGTCAGTATTGCTGTCTTCCTTTCCGAGGCCCGCTATTATGACCGACGCAGGCCTTATCAGCAGGTCGTTGAGCATATAGCCCTTCTTCGTCACCTGCAGTATGGTCCCGGGCTTCTTCTCGCTCTTCATAGCCAGAATGGGCTCATGCACGTATGGGTCGTACATGCCGTCCGCCTTGACCTCCTTCATACCCAATGCGCTGAGCGCATCGACCATGTTGGAGAATATCATCTCCACGCCTTTCGCAAGCGCAGGATCTGCCTTGGCCATCGACAGCATCGCGAGCTCAAATTCGTCGAGAATGGGCAGCATGCCCTTCACCGCTTCGGCCTTGCCCATGTTCCTGGCATTCTCGACGTCGCCCTTGGTGCGCTTCTTGTAGTTGTCGAACTCCGCAGCTATGCGCAGCATCTGCTCCTTCAGCTCGTCATACTCTCTCTTAGGCACCTGTGCCACGGCTTCGGGCTGCGCCGCGGTTCCTTTGCCTGGCACTTCTACACTGCCGTTATCGAGTTCGCCATTGCTCTCCTTATCTGCCATGATTTCACCCTTATCTTTTTTTGGGCGCTTTTGTGCGCCTTGACTTGGCCCCCTGCTGAAGCATGAGCCTATCGAATTCCTGGGCCACATTCAGCATGCGGTTCATTTCCCTGTCCAAATCATATTCAAGCTCTTCGACCATCCTGGCCATGTTGGTGGCGCGCAGGTAGTAGCGCCTGCCCTTCTTCGTTATCAGACCCATGTCTATGAGCCTGTTAAGGTGGTATATGACCGTGCTGCGCGCCAGCCCCTGCCTTAGCGTTATGTCGGAGCTCGATATGCCGCTGTTGGTCTGCGCTGCATAAGCGAAGGCGCGGAAGATGCGCTCCTCCACGTCAGAGTCGCTGCCCGCTGCTATGCCAAGAACCTCGCAGAACCACTTTATTATGTCGTCGGGCTTCTTGGCGGCAGGCATCTCCACGGTGCGTATGATGATCCTCATGCAAGCCCTACTTATAGTGGAATATATATAAATAACTTTCTATTTAAGCAATCTTTTATACTAAATGTCAACTTTCTATTGACATTTGTGGCATGGTTTGCGATGCATCCCTCTCTGCGCCGTTTGACGGCGCAGCCGCAACCATAACCTCCTGTTATGAGTTTTAACGTATTTATTGCTTGCCATAGCAATATCAGATTGATAAGATGGATGGGAGCCAGCTCAAACGCAGCAGAGCCCAGATAGCGGTAGAGTTTGTCATAGTCTACTCGCTGGTGCTGCTCATCTTCATAATACTCTTCGGCGTGGTGGTAGGTCAGAGGGCTTCGACGCTGAGCGCGCAGCAGTATTCCTCGATGCAGCTCGTCACCCAGGACATCTCCGCTTATATAGATCAGGCACTTATAGCGGGCAGCGGCTACAACGCCACGCTCGCCATACCTGCTTCGAGCAACCTGCAGCCGTACAACCTCTTCGTAAGCTCGGCAGGGGCGGTCATAGCCAATGAGACGCTCGGCAAGACCAACATACGCGCCACGGCATACAGCTCCGCGAGGAGCATAGTCATCAACGGAACGCAGGCTTCTTCGTACAACGGCACGATCCTCTACAACGTGCCCACGTACAGCGGCACAATAAGCGTGTCAAACGTCGGCGGAACCGTCTACATCGATGTGCCCACTGCGGGGCTCGCTACATACGCGCAGAGCGTCTCTGCGCATGGCGCAGGGAACACGGAGGCGTTCAACTTCAAAAACACGTCGGTAGACGGCATAACGGTGCCTCAGTCAGCTTCCCTGGACAAGGCATGGAGCGGCAGCTCGTGGACCATAAACACCTGGTTCATGGACACGCATCCTCCCCAGACTGACACCAGCAGGGAGCTCATAATAGAAAGCACGGGCTGCATATCTGGAATGGCGTTGGCAAATACAAGCGCCACGCACTACAGCTTAGGTACGTACCAGTGGTACAGTTCAGGGGGGGCGTGCACAAACGCTGGATCTATGAGTGTCATGAGCGGCGTCATACCTTATAATACGTGGGTCATGGGCACGTCTGTGTTCAGCTACAACGGCGCAGGCGGAGGCTACGTCGAGATATGCGTGGATGCGCGGTGCGCAAACGTGCCGTGGAGCAGCAGCAGCCCGTCAAACTACTCGAAGTATGGTTATGATTTTCAGATAAACAGCAATAACTGTCACTTATGCGGCGGCTGGCAGATAGGGGGTGAGCTGACGAACGTTCAGATGTATAGCTCGGCACTGACCCAGAACCAGATAACGCAGCTCTATGAGAAGGGCATGACAGCCGCACCGGTCAACAGGTCCAGCATAGAAGGATGGTGGCCTCTTGACGGCAATACGAATGACTACAGCGGCAACGGCAACAACGGTGTTCAGGGGTACACGCTGAATTACAGCAACGTTGCGCAGGTGAACGTACATCTTTCCAGCGGCGGAGGTGCAGGCAGCCCCGGCACGATTGTAGGAGCGGCGTCAAGTACGGGAAATGCAAGCGTAACTGGCAAAACGTTCCAGGTATCGCCGATCACTGGCGGGAGCGGGAACGCTACGGTATTTGTGACCTCGAACTCCACGGCTGGCAAGGTAAACGTGACAATCAACGCCTTCAATTATAACACCAGCCTGCAGTCGCACCTTGTGGGCTGGTGGCCGCTCGACGAGGGTTATGGCAGCACTGTGCATGACATGAGCGGAAACGGAAACGACGGCACCTTTTATAACTCGTCGTGGGGGCAGTTCGCAGGCTCCTCTGCCTTCCAGGCAGGCATATTCAACGGCCAAGGCTCCGGCACGACGGGATATGGAGGCAGTTACATCAACAGCAGCTCGAGCTCGGTACTCAAGCCCGTCCATATGACCGTGAGCGCGTGGGTAAAACCGTACTCTTCAACGGCTTCGATGGCCGTCGCCGGCATCGGCGCCATAACAAACGCAGGGTCCTACTATATGTCGACGAAAAGCGATGGTTCTGGATCGATAGGTTTCGGGACGTACAACGGAATCTCTTCGGTATATGCAGCAAGCGCGCCTCTCACGCTCAACGCCTGGCACTACGTGGTCGGAACGTACAACGGCACAAACGCATCGATATACGTCGACGGAAAGCTCAGCGACTCGGTCCCCGACAGCCAGCTCGTATACTACCTTGCGTCCGCGCCGTTCAGGATCGGCAATCTCCTGGGCTATGCAGACTGGAACGGCATAATATCGAACGTGCAGGTCTACAACACGGGCCTCGGCGCGCAACAGATAGCCCAGCAGTATAAGAAAGGTATAACGGCGACGCCGTTGAGCGGTTCAGGCCTGGTCGGGTGGTGGCCTCTTGACGGGAACACCAAAGACTTTTCCGTTTACGCAGACGACGGCATACCTGTCAATGTGACGTTCGGCAACATGCAGTATGCAGGCATGCCCTCAGGTTTGGCACGGAGCGTGTCTAACTTCAACGGTTTGAACAACTACATCGACATTGGGAATCCTTCAGATCTGCAATTCGGTAGCGGCAGCAAAATTACAGTTTCGGCTTGGATTAAAATACGAAACTGCACCCATGACGCAATCGTCGGCCACGGATTAGATAGCTACACATTTT
>DAHWAI010000013.1:0-10150 GCA_027327295.1 Microcaldota archaeon | reverse complement strand
CCATAAAGCTTGAGGTCTGTCGCGACGAGCCCTGCTATGTACGGCCTGACCTTCATGACTGTGGGTGTCACCTTCACCGTAAACGCAGGCTTGCCCGTCACCCCATAGCTCCTGGGCTTGGCCCTGCCTGCGTGAAGCATGAGCGCCCTCATCAGGCCGATGAACGACAGGAGATCGGGCCTGTTCGGCGTGACGGACACGACAACGTCGTCACCCTTCCTGCCCTCGAGCTCCATGCCTATCTCGCCGAGCAGTTTCTCGAACTCCTCCGGCTTGAACATGCGCGCTATGTCCTTTGCATCGAACGTTACGTTTGGCATTCAGTGCACCGAAAGTTTTCCCCTGGTCCTCAGCCAGTCGACGTCGTTCCTGTACAGGTCGGACAGCGAGCCGAGCTTCAGGGCGTTGAATAGCAACCTGTCGAGGCCCATGCCCCATGCGAGCACCCTGTTTTTGTTGCCAAGTGCCTCTGTTATCTCCCTGCGTATTACGCCCGCGCCGCAGAGCTCTATCCAATCATCGTGCTCCTTGTCGAAATACGTCACCTCCATGCCTGGCTCCACGAACGGGAAGTATGACGGCCTGAACCTGACATCCATCCCGAGCTGCGAGTAGAACTCGCTGAGCGTGTGCTTGAGGTTCGCGAGGCTCAGCTTCCTCCCTATCACTATGCCGTCGCTCTGGTGGAGCTCCGCCAGGTGCTTGTAATCTATGCTTTCGTTCCTGAAGACCTTGCCGACGGAGAAGAGCCTTAGGGGCTCGCTGTCGTCGTACTTCGCGAACCTCCGTATGTGCCTTGCGGAGACGCTGGTGTTATGCGTCCTGAGCACCGGCTGGCGCGCGAGCGTTTCGTCCCATTTGGCCTTCCATCCCTTCTCGTGCATGCTCCTGATCTTTGCGAGCAGCTCGGTCTCCTCTATGCCGATAACCTTCGGGTTGGAGAGGAAGAACGTGTCCTGCATGTCGCGCGTCGGATGATCCTGCGGCGAGAAAAGCGCGTCGAAGTTCCAGAACGCCGACTCTACTATCGGGCCCTCTATCTCTGTGAAGCCCATATTCGTCCAGAGCCTGCGTATGTGGCTGAGGAACTCGTGAACCGGGTGCATCCTCGCCGGGTAAAGCGTTTCCGATGGGGCGTTGACATCGTAGCTCTTGAACCCCCTGCCCTTCCAGCCCTTCGAGAGCAGGAGCTCTTTGCTGAGCTGGCCTATCAACTTTCCTTCTCCAGTGCTCGATTCGCGGCCTGCGGCCGCCTCTCCGGCCTCAGTGAGGTAGATGCCTGATACCGCGCCCTCCTCTGCTATGCTTATGAGCTTGCGCTTAGCCAGCGCGTTCGCCACCTCCATCCTGTTCCTTATCAGAGAATCGTGCCGCTGCGCCGGCGCCGCCACAAGCACGATGAGAAGCTCGCGCATCGGGTACTCGGCCTTGGCAGATTCGGCACCCCTCTCGGTGAGCGTCACAGTGCCGTCGCTTATCACTATCCAGCCGTTCTTCTTGGCCCAGCCAAGCGCTATGCTGTTGTGTATCTCGCCAAGCTTTCTTGCGCCCTCCGCAAGCTCGTCTCTCAACGCCTCCTCAGGGAACCTGCCCATGTAGTGCCTGCCCTCCTCTGTCACATCTGCATGGAGCAGGCGCTCTCTCTTAACGCTGACAAGCCCTTCGTGCTCCATCCTGTCGGTGAGGCTCCTGAGGTCTTCCTGCGGCATGCGCAGCGCCGATGCGGTCTCCGCCTCGGACGCACCGCTGTGCGAGCTTATGTACTGCAAAAGCCTGAGCTTGAGGTCCTCCAATACATCGCCCGCTATCTTCCAGCCTTGATGTAGGTGTAGGCTATAATCACTATTATTATGAGCGCGACTATCACGTAGGTGAATATGCCGAGCGCGCCGTATACCGCCCCGAAGAAGCCCGTCACCTCTTGGCTCAGGCTTTCGCTCAAGCTGAAAGAGAGTGCGAACTTGGAGAGCGGCTCGCCGGTAAGCCACATGAGCGTCGTCACGTTGGCGTAGTTCGTCGTCAGCGCCGTCGCCGGCACGTCAGGTATGGGATAGACGCCCTCTATCCTGGAGCCCTTCGGCACCACTATTGCCAGCGTCGTGTTCTGCGGCAGCAGCTCGCCGCTGGCGGCGTGCTCGAAGTTGAATATATAAGGGTTGAAGGTGTACACGAAGGTCCGAGGGGAAGTCCGCTGCACAGTCGTGGCGTTGTTGACCACATAACTCATTACCATGTACGCTATTCCGCCGTTGTAGTTGTGTATCAGCGGCCCTGGCGTGAACTTGAAGTTGTATATGCCTGAATTGGGGTTTATCACGTGCTGCACCAGTTCTGGCCCTATGAGCTGCTGCCACGTGCTTAGCGTGAAGTTGAGCGCTATCCTGTCCGTGAGGTACTGGTCGACCGAGGAGTTGCTGACGCGGACGGTAAGCACCTCGGTGACAGTTGCAGAGGTGTTGGTGTTGAGCGCTATGGTGGTGTTGAGGTACGTGACCGTATAGGAGGCGAAACTGCTTCCTGCCAACAGGCCGAGCAGCATCGAAGAGAACAGGAGCACAGCGAGGGCTTTGGCCACAATGACACCAATAACCTTTCATAACGCACTAATAATAAGCTTTTGTGTCCCATCCCCTTGGCCTGTAAGCCGAGAACAAAAGGCGTAGGAAAGATTTTTAATACGGCACATTGATACTTATTATGAATAATGGGTACGGCGGAAACGCCAATCCTACAAACGAGAGCAGATCAGATGGGCGAAGGAGAATTCCAGGGTGAACGGGGAGGGGAACGAAGGTTCCGCCACGAGGTGCGCGGAAGCTATGGGCGCGAGAGGCACGGCATGTCAATAAAGCCGTCATACTTTCTTCAGAAGCCGGTAAAACCCGGAGACGTGCTCGAAGTGTCTATCGAGGCGACCGCCTCGAAGGGCGACGGCATAGCGAAGGTCAACGGCTTTGTGGTCTTCGTCAAGGGCGCCAAGTTGGGGGAGAAAATAAGGATAAGGATTACTGAAGTCAAGGCGAGATTTGCGGTCGGGGAGCCAGCCTGACCCTGCCGTGAAGCCTGCAAGCCTTATTTATTTTCTTGCTCGTAAATATTGCAGTGCGGCTGCACTGCACGAACGATTGAGATTGATAAAGATGTACGACCCGAAGGAGGAGCGCAAGTGGAACGACTACTGGCGCGAGCGCAAGCTCTTCGTTTTCAGGCCGGACGACCAGAGCAGCCCGCTCTTCGTGATAGACACGCCGCCGCCTTTCACCACCGGTGACCTACATATGGGGCAGGCCTATTGGGTTAATTACATAGATTCGATTGCGCGCTACAAGCGCATGAAGGGCTTCAACGTGCTTTACCCTCAGGGGTGGGATACCCAGGGCTATCCGATAGAGGTGGCCGTCGAGAAGCAGTACGGAAAGGACATGCCACGCGAGGAGTTCTACAAGCGCTGCAAGGAGGTAGCAGAAGCCAACATAGCGAAGATGAAGGCGCAGATGCTGACGTTCGGCGCCTCGTTTGACGAGGATCTTGAATACATCACCATGTCCAGCCAGTACAGGCGCAAGGTACAGCTGTCGATGCTCGAGATGCACGCCAAAGGCATGGTCTACCGGGCCGAGCACCCGGTCGAGTGGTGCCCGAGCTGCGGTTCCTCAATATCAAGAGAGGAAGCGGACGACAAGGAGGAGCAGACACAGCTCAACTACGTGAGCTTCAAGCTCAATGACGGCGGCGCTCTCGAGATAGCGACCACTAGGCCAGAGCTGCTGCACGCGTGCGTCGCTGTCGCGGTCAACGGCTCCGACGAGCGGTATAAGGCCATCGTGGGCAAGAAAATAAGAGTACCTATATTCGGTACTGAGGTCAAGGTCATAGCAGACGACAGCGTCGAGAAGGACTTCGGCACAGGCGCCGAGATGGTCTGCACATTCGGCGACAAGCAGGACATAGCGCTCTACTACAAGCACAAGCTGCAGCTCGTGAACTCGCTTACTGCGGACGGCAGGCTCAGGAACGCCGGCAAGTACGATGGCCTCACGATAAAGGAGGCCAAAAGGGCCATTCTCGAGCGCCTGAAGGAGGAGGGCCTGCTGAACAGGCAGGAAAGCGTTACGCACACGGTCAAGGTGCACGACAGGTGCGGCACGCGCTCTGAGTTCATTTCCGCCATGCAGTGGTTCATAAAGACGAAGGAGCATGCCGAGCGCATCAAGGAGCAGGCCAGCCAGATCGCCTGGATCCCGGAGTACGCCGTGCAGAAGCTTTACGACTGGAGCAACTTCATAGAATGGGACTGGAACATCTCGAGGAACAGGGTGTTCGGCACGCCCATACCTTTCTGGTACTGCGAGGGCTGCGGCGAGATAATAGCACCCGACAGGGAATCGCTGCCGGTCGACCCTGCGCTCGGCAAGGCGCCCGTCGACAAGTGCCCGAAGTGCGGCTCTGCCAAGATAAAAGGCGAGACCGACACCTTGGATTGCTGGGTCGACTCCTCGATAACGCCTATGGCGATAGCAGGCTGGCCCGACAACATGAAGCTCTTCAAGCGCGCATACCCTGCGTCGATGCGCATCCAGGGCACCGACATAATACGCACGTGGGCATTCTACACAGTGTTCAGGACATGGGCGCTGACGGACAACAAGCCCTTCGAGACGATGCTCAGCCACGGGATGATACTCGCGCCGGACGGCCGCGAGATGCACAAGAGCTGGGGCAATGGAGTGTCTCCCGAGGAGCTGATAGAGAAATATTCGATAGACTCGGTGAGGCTCTGGGTGGCGCTCTCGGGCAGTCCAGGCAAGGACAAGCCCTTCTCGTTCGAGGACATGGAGCACGCCAAAGCCTTCCTGGTGAAGCTGCACAACTCTGCGCTATTCGTGAAGAACGCGATGGGCGACACGAAGGTGCCCAAGGAGGAGCCTCATAAGCACTTCAACGTCTTCGACCTCTGGGCGCTCAACAGGCTCAACAGCGTGGTGAAGGAGGCCACGGAAGCGTACGACAGGTACGACCTGCACGGTGCGATGACCGCGCTCACGAACTTCTACTGGCACGAGTTCTGCGACCACTACATAGAGGCGGTGAAGCACAGGATCTACGCAGAGGACGGTGCGGAAAGCAGGAAGGCTGCTCTCTTCACTCTCGCGCACGTGCTATCGTCGTCGCTCAAGATGCTCGCTCCGGTGATACCGCATGCGGCTGAAGAGGTCAACTCAATGTTCAGCCAGGAAAGCATATTCCTCGAGGCCTTCCCGGTTTACGCGGAGAAGCCGTCGCCAGCCGACTACATAATAAACGGCCTGATATTCAAGAGCTCGATAGTCGAGGTGGACTACGAAGAAGCGGGAGCTCTCGCGAACGACATAGTCAGTGATGTCAGGAAGGCAAAGGCAGCCCGGAAAATAGCGCTCAACAAACCGATAACGCTAATAAATATAAATGTTCCTGACGCATACTATAATACCGTCTTATCTGCGGCCAACGACATCAAGGAGATATGCAAGGCGGGCGATGTAAAAGTAGGGAGGAGCAAGGATTATTCTGTGTCTATACAGATATGACCTCATTCCTGGCCGCGGTCCAGCAAGTGTGTTTGAATGGCTAAAATGCATACGAAGAAGAAGGGAAAATCGAAGTCCCGCAAGCCCATAACAGAAAAGGGCAAGATACCCGAGGGGCTCGAACTTAGCGCCAAGCAGATAGAGGGCATGATAGTCGATTACTACAAGCAGGGCATGAGGCCCGCCATGATAGGCGAGACGCTTAAAAGGGAGCACAATGTGCTTGACGTGGAGCAAGTGACTGGCAAGAGGCTGGTGCGCATACTCAAGGAGCAGGGCCAGACTGGCCCCGTGCCTCCTGACCTGCTTGACCTTATCGCAAAGGCGGTCAACCTGAACAAGCACATAGGGCGCAACAAGCGCGACACCAGCAACACGATAAGGCTCAAGCGCATAGAGTCGAAGATATGGAGGCTCACCAAGTACTACATAAGGCAGGGCGCGCTCCCGAGCACGTGGAGGTACGATCCAAAGAGTGCAGAGCTCCTGATAAGAGGCAGGGCGTGATTGAATGGCTCAAGCTGCAGCTGACAAATGGAAAATGAAGAAGTGGTTTACGGTGTACGCGCCGAAAATCTTCAACGAGGCGCAGGTATGCGAGATACCTGGCAACGACGACAATTCTGTAATAGGCAGGAACATAAAGGTCGGCCTCAACACGCTCACAAACAACCAGACGCACGCTTACACCAACGCCACGCTCAAGGTGATGAGCGTCAACGGCGAGGCGGCGCATACTAAGCTGGTCATGCTCGAGGAGCTCTACAGCTACGTGCGCTCGCTGGTCAGGCGCTACAAAAGCGTAGCGACGCTCGTCAAGCCCGTGATGACGAAGGACAACGTCCCGATGGTCGCGAAGATGCTTGTGGTCACGCACGGCAGGGTTGCGCACTCAAAGATTAACGGCCTGAGGGCCGAAACCAGCGAGTTCGTGAGCAGCTTCTTCTCTGCGAACGACGCCGATTCGGCAATAGGCGCGATATTGGAGGGTAAAATGCAGTCTGAACTGGCAAGCAAGCTCAGGCACATAACCCCGGTAAGCAAGGTAGAGGTAAGGAAGCTCGAAGTCAAGTGAGCTTCCTGTTCTTTTTTCTTTTCGTAAATTCTTTTCCTAAAACCTTTTCCCTAAAGCTCTAAAGCCTTTCAGGCTAGCTGGCGCCAACGAGCAGCACTCCAAAAGTTATTATAGCGACACCCAGCCATCTGAGCGGCGGAACATTCTCCCCCAACGCGAAGAACGCCAGCACCACGGTGAAGATGTAGCTCAGGCCCCCTATGCCGTAGACCCAGCTCAGGTGCGCCCTGCTCAGCACATAGAAGTATACCACTGTGGAAGCCACGTACGCAAGGAACCCTATCGCGAAGATTGGAACCGAGAAGAGGTTGAGCGAATCCTTGAAGAAGTACTGGCCAACGGCCGCGAGGCCCGTGGACACGAATAACATCAGTATGTTCTTCGCCCTGCCCTCTTTTCCCACCATCGCGACACCATTACTATATTGTGAAAGCTATCACAACTATCCCCACGAACACCAATGCGGTGCCCGCAATCCTCGCAATCGAGAACGTTTCCTTCAGCAGGAGCTTCGAAAACACTGCTATGAAAATGAAGGTGCTCGCGAACAGCGGATACACTACAGACAGCGGAGCATTGTCGAGTGCGAACAGGTACAGCGCCAAACTTCCCATGTAAGCAGCAAGCCCGATCACTATGTTCCTGCTGGTGAACATTGCGCGCACTATACCCCGTATGCTCATGCTCTGCCTGCCGAGGGTTTTCTTGAAAAGAACCTGCGCGAACGACGCTATCAGGGCCGCAACAAGTGTTATAAATATAACTAGATATATGCTTATCAAGGCAATCACGGCAGGGCGATGACCAATATGGACGCGAGATTCATTGGTATTGCGCTCTCTATGGCGACGGTAGCGCTGGTTATAATTACTATAGCGGTATTTATAGCCTTCGGCGGGACCGCGCTCTTCTACGTCCTTGTGTTCGCCACGATAGCAATCGGATTCATCAACACGTGGTACATCTCGACCGAGGAACAGCGTACGGCCAATGCTCATATTGCCGCCAGTCAGGCAACCGCACCGCCGCGAAGACCAGCGCGCAGGGTGCGCAAGGCGCGGACAGCCCGCAGGCGGAAGCGCCGCACATGACCTGACAGGTGTTCCGCATGAACACGCTCGTTATCGCAGAGAAACCCAGCGTAGCGCTGAGGATAGCGATAGCGATAGGCAACGGGGCGCAGAAGCGCATGGCATACGGCAGGATCAGCTATTACGAAATAGATGGGCCCTCGGGCAAGACATACATCGCGGCCGCGGTCGGCCACCTCTACACCATAAGGCAGACGGGCTCCGTGCGTGGCTATCCTGTCCTTGACGTGGAGTGGGCCCCATCGTACCTGGTCAGCAAAGGTTCTCTCTTCACCAAGGACTACCTCGACGTGCTCAAATCCATAGGCAAGAACTGCAACTCATTCATCAACGCGTGCGACTACGACATAGAGGGCACCGTCATAGGGACCAACATAATAAAGGAGCTCAGTTCGCTGCAGCTCGACAAGATAAACGGCGTTGCGCAGCGGATGAAGTTCTCTACCACGACAACGCGCGACCTGCTCGCCGCGTACTCCAACCTTACGCCGCTCGACATGAGCAACTTCTACGCCGGTGAGGCGCGTCACATGCTCGATTGGCTCTGGGGTATAAACCTGAGCAGGGCGCTGACTAGCGCTATGGCAGGCTCGCAGCACATGATGCTGAGCATCGGCAGGGTGCAGGGGCCAGCGCTGGCGCTGCTCGCCAAGCGCGAGCTGGACATCGCCTCCTTCGTCCCGAAGCCGTTCTGGAAGGTTATTGCCAACGTCAAGGGCGTGGAGTTCCTCAACAACCGCGGAGACATGTTCGAGAAGCTGGTAGCAGACGCCGCTCAGAAGACAGCCTCTGAGAACGCGGAGCACGGCGCCGTCAAGGACGTCGACGAAACCGAGGAGCAGAGAAGGCCCTGGCCGCCGTTCGACCTGACGTCGCTGCAATTGGAGGCGAGCAGGGCGCTGCACTTCGACCCGTCGCAGACTCTCGCCCTGGCGCAGGCACTGTATGAACGCTCATACATCTCATATCCGAGGACATCGTCGCAGAAGCTGCCTCCGTCCTTGGGGTTGCCGAGGATACTCGAGGACCTGGCAAAGAACCCTAACTACTCCGAGCATGCTTCGAAGCTCATAGAGACGAAACGCTTCAGGCCTGCGGAGGGCTCGAAGACTGACGAGGCGCACCCCGCCATATTTCCCACCGGCGTCATGCCTAAGGCCCTCTCGCCCCAGGAAGCAAAGCTCTATGACCTCATAACAAGGAGGTTCCTGGCATGCTTCGCCGAGGCCGCGCTCGTGGCGCGCACGAAGGTAACGCTTGATTTCGGCGGCGAGGCGTTCTCAGTGACAGGGTCCATCGTGAAGGCGAAGGGCTGGCTGGACTACTACCCGTTCGCGAGGATGGACGAGCGCATGCTGCCCCAGTTCAATGCAGGGGAGCGCGTTGTTGCCGAAAGCATAGAGGCCCGCGCGCTTCAGACGCAGCCCCCGCGGCGCTACACCAAGGCGAGCATAATCTCAGAGCTCGAGAAGCGCGGTCTCGGCACCAAGGCCACGAGGGCAGGCATAGTCGACACACTATTCAGGCGCAACTACGTGGAGGGCTCCAGCATAAAGGTTACGGACTTCGGCATGACAGTATACAAGACGCTCGAGAAGAACTGCGAGATGATTGTTACTGACGAGACCACGAAGAAGCTCGAGGAGGACATGGAGGGCATAGCGAAGGGCACGAAGACCGAGGACGAGGTGATAGCCGATGGCAAGGAGATGCTTATGGAGGCGATCAAGCTCTTCGACAGGAACAAGGCCCAGATTGCGAACGCCATGAAGAGCAGTTTCGCGGCCGCGAACACGGTCGGCAAGTGCCCCACCGACGGCGGCGACCTGCTGATAAGGAAATCTGTGCGCGGCAAGCAGTTCGTCTCGTGCTCCAACTACCCCAAGTGCACCACTTCATATCCGCTCCCGCAGATGGCGAAGATCGTCCCTACTGACGAGGTCTGCCAATACTGCCACACACCGATAGTGAAGGTGATAAGGCGCGGCAGGCCGCCGTTCGAGATAGACTTAGACCCCAACTGCGTCACAAAGAAGGAGTTCAGGGAAGCGCTCGAGGCCAAGAAGGCGAAGGCCGAGGAGGCGAAGAGGCAGAAAGAGCAGAAGAAAACCAACACCCCGGCAAAGAAGAAGCCCGCTGCCAAAAGCAAAAGTTCCAAGAAAGGCGCCAACGCAAAGAAACCCACAGCAAAGATAAGCAAAGCTTAAAATGCGACGCTGGCATATCTTGCATATACCTATGCCGTGATCGACCATGCGCGCGCAGTCAGCGATGGAGTACCTGATGACCTACGGCTGGGCCATACTCATAATAGCAATAGTACTTGCAGCGCTCTTCCAGCTCGGGGTCTTCAGCAGCAACACCTTCGCGCCGAAGGCGTCTCCTGGCTCCTGCCAGGTCTTCAGGCCAAACGGGCC
>DAHWAI010000040.1:0-4973 GCA_027327295.1 Microcaldota archaeon | reverse complement strand
GAACTCGCGAGCGACTTGATGGACAAGCCCGAACTCATAATAGAGGCTGCGGACGAGTCGCTCAAGGGGAAGATGAATGACGTGGACATGGCCCACAACGAGCCCCACGTGCGCTTCTTCAACCAGAACATAAACACGCCGCTCGTGCAGGACGTGGGCTCCGCCTTCATAGGCAAGCTGATACTGCTGGACAGCCTGATAGTCAAGCGCTCAGAGATAAGCCCGAAGGTCAAAATAGGCGTCTACGAGTGCACCTTCTGCGCCAACAAGGTTCACGTGCGCGTGGACAAGGATGAGATACCTGAAATATGTCTGCAGTGCAAGCGCAGGTCGCTCAAGCAGGTGGCTGATGAATCGCAGTTCGTCAACCTGCAGAAGATAGCAGTGCAGGACCCGCTGGAGAAGCTGAAGGGAAACACACCCACCTGGCAGCTCGAGGTCTGGATAAAGGATGACTTAGTAAACACAGTAATACCTGGCGACAGGATAGACCTGACCGGCATACTGCGCATAAGGCCCAGGAAGAACGCGCGGGGCAAGGCCGCGGATCCCAGCCTCTTCACAATGTTCCTCGAGACGGTCTCAATAGTGCCGAAGCAGAAGGAGTTCTCCGACCTCCAGATAGACGACGAGGAGGAGCGCCAGATACGCGAGCTGAGCAAGGATCCGCAGATATTCCAGAAAATAGCGAAGTCTATAGCGCCTTCGATATACGGCTACGACGAGATAAAGCAGGCCGTGACGCTGCAGCTCTTCGGGGGCACGTCGGGCAAGAGGCTCATAGACGGCGGGATGGTGCGCAGCGACATGCATATACTACTCATAGGCGACCCTGGAAGCGCCAAGACAAGGATACTGCAGGCAGTGTCGAGGCTAGTGCCCAAGGGCATATATGTCAGCGGCAAGTCGGTGACAGGAGGAGGCCTGACCGCAATAGCGGAGAGGGACGACTTCTCCGAAGGGGGCTGGGTTTTGAAAGCAGGAGCACTGGTTTTGGGATCCGGCGGAGCGGTCTGCATCGATGAGTTCGACAAGGTAGGCGACGACGACAGGGCGGCGCTGCACGAGGCGCTGGAATCTCAGACGATAAGCGTCGCGAAGGCGGGCATCATAGCCACGTTCAGCGCGAGGGCCGCGGTCCTCGCGGCAGCGAACCCCAAGTACGGAAGGTTTGATCCGCACAGCTACCCAGCGGACCAGTTCGACATACCGCCGACATTGCTCTCGAGGTTCGACCTCATCTTCCCGATAAAAGACATAATGGATGAGGAGCTCGACAGGAACATAGCCAGGCATATACTGACGCAGCATGAGGTCGCAGGCGCTGCCATAGCAGAGGTGCAGACGCAGGTGCAGGTGGAGCAGCCGCCCCTCGACGGCGAGCTGCTCAGGAAGTACATTGCATATGCGAGGAGGAGCGTAAACCCGATGCTGAGCGAGGAGGCGTCGGAGCGTATTATGAACTATTATGTTGACCTTAGGAAGATCGGCGCGAGGCAGGGCGCAACTCCGATAACACCGAGGCAGATAGAGGGCCTCGTACGCATGAGCGAGGCATCCGCGAAGTCCAGGCTGGCGCCTGTCGTCGAGGTAAGCGACGCGGAACGCGCCATCGAGCTCAGCGAATTCATGCTGAAGACCCTTGCTGTGGACAAGAGCGGCCGCACCGACATCGACACGATAATGACAGGGATGCCTAGGGAGAAGGTCGACAAGATAAACAAGATGCTCGGCATCATAAAGGCGCTCGAAGAGAAGGAAGGCGGGATGGCGAAGATGCAGCGCATCATGGAGGAGGCTACGAAGGAGGGCATCGATTCGGCAACGGCCAGCAAGTACATAACGGAGCTCGAGCGCAGCGGTGACATATACACCCCGCGCCCCGGCATCATAAAGACCGTGAAGCATGAAGCGGAATGAGAGGTGTTATGCTTTGAGCATGCGTGTCATAGAACTTAGGCAGCTTCTGCAGATACTGACCATGTTCATGATCGTCCAGTTCGCTGGGCTGCTGCTCGCCGCGCTGCTGTTCAACGGCGCGACCTATCAGCAGATAGCGAGCGCGCAGGTCGTTACAGGCCCGAACGAGGCGGTGCTCTTCATTTTTTACATCATCGGAGTCACCGCCGTTATGATACTGGTCCTCAAGTATTACACGAGCATCTACAGGCTGTTTGAGGGGTTTGTGATATTCTTTGCGTCAGCTATAGTGTTCTCCATAATCACTGCATTGTTCGTGAGCTCGACCATAACCCTGTTGGGGAGCCAGGTACAGGTCTCGTTCGTTATAGGCGGTGCGTTAGGCCTCGCGCTCGTCGCTGCGAAAAACCTGCGCCCAAACCTCAGGAACCTTGCCGCCATAATAGCCAGCATAGGAGTAGGAGTGGCGCTAGGTACGGGCTTCAGCTTCCTGACGGCGATCGTGCTAATGATGATACTCGCGGCGTACGACTTCATTGCGGTGTTCGTCACCAAGCACATGATCACGCTGGCGAACATGGTGCAGAGCCAAAACCTCGCCTTCATGGTGGACGTCAACGAGATAGAGGCGATGCCGAAGAGCAGGCTCAGCGCCTCGGAGCTTAGGGAGTACAACAAAGAGGTGCGCATGCTGAAGGCCAAGGGAAAGCCGATGCAGAAGATAGCACAGAAGGGCTTTGTGCCGCTCGTGGCGAGCGTCGGGCTGGGAACAGGAGACCTAGCAGTGCCTCTCATGGTGGCTATTGCAGCCTACAAGGTCAGCCTCAGCTTCGTGCTCAGCTTCTTTGTAAGCTTCGGCGCGATAATAGGGCTTGTGCTGACCATGTATATACTGCGCAGGTACAGGAGGGCGCTGCCCGCGATACCGCCGCTGCTGTTCGGCATCGGCATAGGGATAGGCCTGTACGTGCTAGTTTACGGAATCTTCTAGTGCACTTGCAGGGGCCTTCCTGGCCCTCCAGAACTCTTCTATCATCGCGGGGTAGTTCCTGCCCTTCTCTATGGGCATCGAGTTTCCTATCAGCGACGAGTACATACGCCAGCCGTAGCGCATATCCATGAATACTATGACCGCCTTGTCTTTCTCGCTGCGTATCGCCCTGCCGGCGGCCTGCACCGCGCGTATTATTGCAGGTATGAGGTACATGTACTCGTTACCCTTGCCGGCGAACTTGCCATTGATGTAGTTGATCTTAGCGCTCAGCTCTAGGTCCGGCCTTGTGAGGGGTATGCCGACTATCACTATACCTTTTATCGAGTTGTTCTGGTAATCTATGCCCTCGCTGAGGCTGCCGCCCATGACAGCGAAGAGCATCGTGCCCTCGCTCTCCTGGAAGTCCTTTATCAGCTTCTCGACCGCGATGTTGCGCATATCGCGCCTCTGGACCAGTATCGAGCTACCGGCCTGCATGTATCTGTAGACGCTTTCGAGCACCTCGAAGCTCGGGAAGAACACGGCGATGTTGCCCGGCACTCTCTCCTTTACCGAGGCTATGCGGACAGCTATCTTTTTGTACTCGAGCACAGATCTGTGCTCATACTTCGTCGTTACGCTGTCGTCGATGAAGGCCATGCGGTTGGCTTTTGGGAAGGGCGAACCGTAGCTCCTCAGCATCGCTCCCTCGACGCCGAAGAGGTCGGCGTACATCTCCAAAGGCACGAGCGTGGCGCTCATGAATATGTTTGAGTAGGCCTCGCCGAACACGGGTAACGAGCGCTCGGGGTAGAGGCAGCTGAGCGAGAGGCGCGCCTTGCCGCCGCGCCTGTTTATTATGCGAGCGACTGAGGTACTTTCCTCCATCCAGTCCTTCAGGAATCCTGATAAGTGGAGGAGCGACGAGCGCTTGGCCTTTGAGGCCTCAATGTATTCGAGGCCAGCCTTCTCCATCTCCGAAGTTATCTGCTTGACATCCTGCGTCAGATCTGTAGGCAGCTCATCCATCTCCACAAAGGCCTCGCCCCCAGCCTTTATGCGCCTGTCAGCAAGCTTCGAGAGCGCGAATGCGAGGTAGCCCAGATCCATCGGCGAACCGACAGCCTGGAGCTCCTTGGAGGCGCGCTCTATAGTGTATTCAGATATGGCGTTGCTGAAGTAAGAGTTCGCAGCTTCCAGTATGTTATGCGCCTCGTCCCATATCACGATGCTGCGTTCCATGCTGTGGGCTATCTTCTTCATGAAGGTGCCCTTGGTGAACGGGTTGAGCACATGAGGGTAGCCAGCTATGATGACGCGTGCGTTGCGCGCCAGCTTCGCCGCCACTTCATAGGCGCAGAGCCCTCGATTGAACGACTCCTCGAAAAGCGAGTTGTGTCCTGAATTGAGCGAGCCGGCGAGCTCCGAAGCGTCACCCTGGAGGAGCTTGGCCTTCGAGAAATATTGGCATTTGTCGTGCTTGACCAGGCTCTCGCAGGCAGGGTAGAAAGCGTCGCTCTCTATCATGTTTACCCTGTCGTTTATACACATGTTGCGCTTGCCTACCATGTCGACGAAGTTCATGCTGAGGGCGAACTTCGCGCGCAGGTCAGTGAGCGCATCCACCACTATCCTGTGCTGCGATATCTTCGGTGTTAGGAAAAGCACGTCAAGGTCGTTCTTGAGCGCAAAGGTAAGCGCTGCACTTATCGAGGCGTCGGTCTTACCCACACCTGTCGGCGCGTTGACGAGTATGTCCCTCCTATCGGCCAGAGCGCTGCTGATGTCATCCATCATCTCTTTCTGGAAGGGGCGCGCGTGACCGAACCTGAACAGGTAGTCCATGGTAGTATTATTCAATCAAAGGATAAATATGCCGCATGCGCGAGGCGGTCAGCCCAGCCCGAAACCGCCAGTGATGTTTACTGTGGTGCTGATGGGGTTGGGCGGCTGCGATGGCACAGTAGTCGTCACTTCCGTGCTTGTGCTGTCGGTAATTGTCACCACCGGCCCTGAACCGCCCTCGCCCTGATTACGGTCGCGGCCGTAACCCCTTCCGCCAGGACTTCCTAAGGTCGCG
>DAHWAI010000038.1:0-7364 GCA_027327295.1 Microcaldota archaeon | reverse complement strand
ATTCATGATTGCACACTCAGCATTTGCCGCACAAAGTATAAATTGCACTGGTGAATTTTCAAATGCAGAGTAAAAACCGGTCAGACGTTTCCTCCGCTTATCACTGCTATAGGAACAGCGGATTTGGAAAGCCGAAGCTTTCTCCAAGCGGCGATACTGGCCACTCCGGCAAGTTCTGCCACCAGTCCGTATTCATTGAGGAAGCGTTCGGCCTCGACCTTCATCTCTTCGTCAGTCACGGCCACTGCAGTTCCTTTGAGCTTCCTGAGTCCAGATACTGCACCATCCCCGAAGGTAGGGTAGCCGACGGCTATGGCGTCGGCCTTGGTGACAGGCTTCGTGTATCTGACCTTCCTGCGTGTCTTGAAAGCCCTGACAAAAGGGTCTGTGCGCGCCGCCTGCACCGCAACTATCGTTGGTATGCGCCTCGTCGGATTTGCAACCTGCATTTCTGCAATGGCCTTTATTATACCACTCAGCAGCGTTGCGTTGCCCACAGGCACTATTATGTGCGTGGCTGAGGGTGCCTGAGCCATGATTTCGTAGGCGATGGTGCGCTGGCCCTCCTTGCGGTAGCAGTAGTCGCCCGTCAGGAATGCGCAGTTCCTGCGTGCGTAGCGCTCGGCCTCCTTCTGGGCCTTGGTGAAGTCGCCGTTGACGCGCACCACGTCGGCGTCGCCCACAGCACGTATCTCGTTCAGCTTGTCCTTGCTGGCATTGCTGCTTATGTACACCCTTGCGCTTAAGCCAGCCAGCTTCGCGTAGTATGCTATGGAGTAGGCCATGTTACCTGTAGATGCGCACACCACTTCGCTGTAGCCGTACTCGTGCGCCTTGCTTATTTCAACCACTGAACCGCGGTCCTTGAAGGACCTTGTCGGATTCTCGATCTCGAGCTTCATGCGAAGGCCGGATGCCTTGGCCTTGATCAGGTTTGTTCCCCCGAGCTCGTAGTGCTTGTATACGCCATCGGGCAATATCTGCTCGTAGTCCCAGAAAGCCTTGCCGAGCTTCGGCGGCCTTATAATGCCTTCGTACACTACCTCAAGGACAGAACCGCACTCTTGGCATACTTGGTACGGGCTCCTATGCCCGTACTCGGAGCCGCAGGCAATGCACTCGAGGTGATACTTCATTCAGTCACATCTGCTTATGCTGCTGCGCTTTTATCCTTAAGTGCTCGTCGTTTATCGGCCCAAGCTCGGATTCGCACCTTTCGCGGTCGAACCTGAGTCCTATCCTTTCCGCTATGTGCATCGTGTCGTCCAACGCGCTCTGCAGGCTCGAAGATGCTCCGGGGGAGGGCGTTATTATGAAGAGCATCCCCTCACCACGTATCTTCGAGGCTCCGAGAGTGAAGGACTTCAGGTTCTCGTCTATTATCTGCGGGCGTATGCCCCCCACTCGCCTGTCAAACTTCAGGTCAGAGTACTTCAGCGAGGGCACTATGCGCGCCGCCTCGTGCTTCAGGAACAGGTACTGGCCGATGGCAGGTATCTTGTAGCTTATGTTGAGCCGCAGTATGCGGGATATATCCTTGTTCCCGAGAATCCTGAGGAGGCTCTCGGCAGTCGAAAGATTCTTGTTGAAGGTCTTCATGTAGTCCATGAAGGTGCCGGGCTTTCTTACCTCGAGCTCCAGGGGCACATTGACAGTGGGGCCGAAGCGTGTTATGTTCGGGTCCGTTATGTCCGGGTCACCGTGTACGGCAGCGAATGGTATGCCGCCTTCCTCCACCCTGTAGACCTTTCCATTCAGAACCCTGGGCGTCACGTAGAAGCCACCGCCGACCGACAGTATGGACAGGTTTTCGTTGTAGCCTATCTGTTTGGCGAAATATAGGCTGTAGGTTCCGGCAGCAAAGACAACGAACCTACCCTCGAACGTACCGTTGTTCGTTACCACAGAATGGCCGAGCTGGGCGGCCTTCACGCTTAACGCCTTGGTGTTCAGCTTGACGTCGAGGCGTACCTGCTTCGAATCCTCGGCTCTCGAGAGAAACGACTTGGCCAAAAGACCGAAGTTCATCATATAGCCAGTGTCTGACAGCAACGCAAGCACGCTCTCCTTCGGATCCCTGCCCTTGATTGTGTTTGGTTCTATCTTCTCCAGCTCTGCACGACCGATCTTTTTCAGTCCCGGAAAAATAGTTTTCAGGTCGTCGTACTTCCCCTCCAGAACTTTTACCTCGTTGTCGCCCACCCCGAGGACCATTTTCTGGCATGGTTGTATTACCCGGCCGCGCTCCTCTTCAGGAAGCATAGCAGCGTACCTGGAGAGCTTCGATGCGGATTCCTTGACGTGCTTTGACTCCTCCAAAGAGTAGTTGGTCTCCACGTCCCCGACATGCAGCGTCTGCGCATTGTTTATTCCGTTGGAATTTAGCGTGGCTATGTCGCTGTACTTCTCTATTAGGAGAAGCCTCTTCGCGTTCGTGTACCTGCTGAGCGTGTATGCGAGAGCCGTGCCGGTGACACCACCGCCCACAATTATGACGTCGTACGGCTCTGTGATCAAACCACCAATGTATTGGCAGGCAGGCATCTATAGGAGCAAAATGCTAAATTCGTGATTAGGCTGCATGCGCACTAGCGCGAAAGGAGCCTTCCCATCACGTACTGCAGTATGCCGCCGGCGTTGTAGTACTCCAGCTCGATCAGAGTGTCGATCCTGCTGCGGACTGTGGTTTCGGCCTTTCCGCCTCCGTGCTTTGTGTACGACAGCTTGAGCTCATGCTTAGGCTTCATGTCCTTTGGCACCTCTATGCTGAGCTGACCGGAGTAGTCAATTCCGAGCGTAGATGCATCTTCGCCTTCCTTGAACTGCAGAGGCAGTATGCCCATTCCGACGAGGTTGCTCCTGTGGATGCGCTCAAAGCTCTTTGCTATGACGGCCCTGACCCCTAGGAGCATGGGACCCTTGGCTGCCCAGTCCCTCGAGCTGCCTGAGCCGTACTCCGAGCCCGCGAGCACTACCAGCGGCACTGCCTCTTTCGCGTATGCCATGGCGGCATCGTAGATGCTGAGCCTGTTGCCGTCGGGGTAATGCAATGTGAAACCGCCCTCCTGACCTTCCATGATCAGGTTCTTTATGCGGTTGTTTGCGAATGTGCCACGCATCATCACCTCGTGGTTGCCGCGGCGCGATCCGTAGGTGTTGAAGTCCTGCTGCGCGACACCCTGTTCCATCAGGTACTTCGCTGCTGGGCTGTTAGCTCCGATAGCGCCTGCCGGCGAGATATGGTCCGTCGACACTGAATCGCCGAACGCTGCCAGCACCCTTGCATTGCCGATGCTGCCACGCGGTGCAATACCCTCAAAGAATGGGGGCTGGCGTATGTAAGTGCTCGCCTGGTCCCATGTGTACATGGCGCCCTCCGCACCCTTCAGCCCGTTCCAGTAGGGGTTGACGTCATATATGTTCTTGCCGTACGCCTTCTCGAACATATCCCTGCTTATGGCCGCCCTGACAGTCTTGTTTATCTCCTGCTGGCTGGGCCAGATGTCGCGCAGGTACACGTCCTCGCCCTTTGCGTTCCTCGCAAGCGGCTCCTTAGTCAGGTCCTTGAGCACCGTGCCGGCTATGCCGAACGCGACCAGCAATGGAGGCGACATCAGGTAATTGGCTCGCACGTCCCTGTGTATGCGGGCCTCGTAGTTCCTGTTGCCCGACAGCACGGACGCCACGTCTATGCCGTTAGCGTTTATCGCATCGCTCTGCTTGTCTATAAGAGGGCCACTGTTCCCTATGCAGGTGATGCAACCATATCCCACGAGCCCGTAGCCGAGGTCAGTGAGGGGCTTGAGCAGCCCTGCCTTCTCGAGGTAGCTCACCACGACCCTTGAACCAGGACCTAGGCTTGTCTTCACCTTCTGAGTATCGACCTTCAGCCCATGCTCGAGCGCCTTCTTTGCCAGCAAACCTGCGGCTATCATTACAGATGGGTTGCTGGTATTGGTGCAGCTGGTTATCGATGATATGACGACGTCGCCGTCCGACAGCGAGGTCTCGTACCCGTCTTCGTACTTCAGCTTAACGCTGCGTATGTTCTTGTGTATCGGTTCGTCCTTGATCTTACCGTTGCTAGGAGTTGTGCTCTCAGTAGCCCAGCGGGTGTAATCCTCCTTGCTTATCTGGTGCGCACCAGGGGCCTCGCCCTTGTTGGAGATGAAATCTTCTATGAAGTTATCCTTTATGTGTTCGAGCAGTATCTGCTGCTTGGGCTGGCTGGGCCCTGAAACGCTCGGCCTTATGGATGAAAGGTCAACTTCCAGCACGTCGCTGTATTCTACATTTTCGTAGTCGATGCTGAACATTCCCTGCGCCGTGTAGTACTCCCTTACCAGGTCAACCTGCTCTTGGCTTCTGCCGGTGCTCAGCATATAGGAGAGCGTCTCTTCATCAGGCGGGAATATCGCTATCGTCGCTCCGTACTCGGGACACATGTTGGAGAGCGTAGCCCGGTCTGGAAGCGATAGATGCTTCAGTCCTTCACCGTAGAACTCAACGAACATGTTTACGACGCCCCTGTCGCGCAGAAGACGCGTAAGCGTAAGGGCAAAATCTGTAGCAGTGACTCCATCGCGGAGCGAGCCTGTGAGGCGCACTCCGAGCACCTTCGGCGTAGTGAACGATACCGGCTGGCCCAGCACAGCAGCCTCGGCTTCTATGCCTCCGACGCCGAAGCCCACCACTCCCAGGCCGTCAATCATCGTCGTGTGCGAGTCTGTGCCAACGAGCGTGTCAGGGAAGGCGATGGTTTTGCCCTCGACATCTTTGGTAGCCACGCACGTAGCAAGATATTCGAGGTTCACCTGGTGGCAGATGCCAGCTGAAGGTGGGAAGACGCGCATGTTGGCGAATCCCTTGTGAGCCCACTTGAGCAGCATGTAGCGCTCGCTGTTGCGCTCCATCTCCTTCTCCTGGTTTATCGAGAATGCCTGCACCGTGTTGAATGCATCGACCTGCACTGAGTGGTCTATTATCAGGTCGATAGGAATTATAGGCTGGATCAGTTCGGGCCTGGCGCCGTTCTTAACCGCGTTGTCGCGCATCGCTGCCAGGTCCACTACGGCCGGCACGCCCGTAAAGTCCTGCATCAGTATCCTGGATACTATGAAAGGCACGTCGCAGTCCATGGGATTCTTCGCGTTCCACCCAGCTAGAGCCTTGACGTCGTCCATCGTGACAGCCTTGCCGTCCGCGTTCCGTAGTAGGGATTCCAGCACAACCCTTATTGAGAACGGCAGCCTGGACGGCTTGCCCACGCCAAGCGCCTCCAGCTTTGGAATGGAGTAGTAACTGACCTCTTTGCCCGAAGGCAACTTTATGATTGAAAGGGTATCATCCTTTGGTATATGCACGTCCGCCATTGCCACACCAACTGCGTTTGTCTGAAAAAAGCTAATTAACCGTAGCAGAATGCACTGCGAATTAGGTAAACATATTGCAAATATCTGCGCGGGTTCCCACGCCTGTTTTTTAGCTTTTTGGTTGGCATCTGTCTTTGGTGAGCAAATGCCAGAAAACGCGCACGAGATACACAGAGGACTTGAAGGGGTATACGTCGCGCAGTCCGGCATCTGCAGGGTCGATGGCACTGCCGGCAGGCTATATTACAGAGGCTATTCGATAGGAGAGCTGGCTGCCAACTCCACCTTCGAGGAGGTCTGCTACCTGCTGCTCCATGGAAGGCTGCCGACGAAGGATGATTTCGTCACCTTCAAGGACGCGCTGGCCAAGGAGCGCGAGCTGCCAAACGACATAGTATACATGGTGGAGAAATTGGCAAAGAAGGAGCATCACATAGACGCGATGCGCACTGCGATATCTGCACTGCCGGCATACGACGCAGAAGTAGATGACAGCTCCGAGGAAGCGAATATCAGGAAGAGCGTGAGGCTCATCTCAAAGATAGCGAGCATAATAGCCGCGATAGGCAGGTTCTCGAAGGGTGAAGCCTACACAGCGCCTAACCCGCAGTTGGACCATGCGGCAAACTTCCTTTACATGCTAAAGGGTTCTGAACCCAAACCAGAGGAGGCCAAGCTACTTGACAGGATGCTCATGCTGCATGCGGAACACAGCTCTAACGCCTCGACCTTCTCGACCATGGTGACAGGCTCGACGCTTGCGGATATTTACTCTGCAGTAGTGGCAGGCATAAGCACGCTCAAGGGTCCGCTCCATGGCGGCGCGGACGAGCAGGCGCTCAAGATGATGCGCGAGATAGGAAGCGCAGGGAACACCGAGAAGTACATCGACGATGCGCTTGCAGGCAAGGAGCGCATAATGGGCTTCGGCCACAGGGTATACAAGACCTACGACCCGAGGGCAAGGATAATAAAGGAGGACTTGGAAGAGCTGCAGAACAGCGCCAACGAGGAGGTAAAGAGCCTCACGGCGATAGCGCTCGCGGCCGAAAAGATTATGGTGGAAAGGCTGGGAAAGACGCACAACATCTGGCCAAACGTAGACTTCTTCTCTGGCCCGGTATACACAGAACTTGGTATCGAGCCGGAGCTCTTCACGCCTCTTTTCGCAGCTGCTCGCATGCCAGGATGGTGCGCGCACATGATAGAGTACTGGAGAGACAATAGGCTGTTCAGGCCGCTCGAGGAGTACACAGGCATGATAGACCTCAAGTACGTGCCGATAGAGAAACGCGATTAACTGTGGCGGCAAACCTTCGGGAAGATCCTACTTTTTGAGTGCGGTGACTGCGTCCACCTCGATTGCGCGGCAGACGGCAAAAGCAACCTATAAATATTAGGAAAGGCATAATATCATAACTGCGTGCCTGTTGATGTGACTTTATGAAACGCGATGAAGTTATCCTTCAGGTCTTCGGCGAACTCGGCGAGCCCAAAAAACGCGTACACGACTGCTATCTCTGCAAGATATACAAGCGCGAGATGAAGAAGGGCAACAAGGATGCCTACGACTGCTACGTCGGGCACCTCAACTACGTGCTTTCCAAGGAAGGCGGCATATCTATTAAAATTAAGAAGTAAATATAACTCACATGGCGTTTGTATGATTGTTGAATGCCCAGGTGTTGTAAAATTTTTTGGCGAGCATTCGGTCGTAAATGGAAAACTTGCAGTGGCAATGGCTATAGACAAGTATGCATCTGCCAGTATTTCGAATGACGGCAGCGATTTGCTTACCATAACTCTTTCAGATTTAGGGGAAAGCATGCAGTTTGACCGTAGAGACCTAGTTTCACTATATGAGGATTATAAAGCAAAGGAAGCATTGTCGCAGAAGGAAAGAAACGCTTATCTTGAGAAGTTTACAATCAGACACAAGAACATCAGCATCAACATGCTGCCGCTTGCAGTAATAGCAGCTAAGCTCTTCTC
>DAHWAI010000035.1:0-4225 GCA_027327295.1 Microcaldota archaeon | reverse complement strand
GCAATGGTTGTGGAGAACATGCGCACGTATGTTATTGGCAAAGACAGGCGCAGGTTCGCTGTCATAATCATCATAGTCGGTTCGCTGCTGCTCCTCGCGTCGGTGATAAAGGGCATAGAAGTCATAGTGGCTTTCATACGCGGCATACCCCTGTTTACGCTGCGGGACGTTAGCCTCAACGTGGTCAACATCATATTCAACTTCGTGATACCTCTTGTCGGAGGGCCTTTGCTCATCCTTGCAGGCAACACCCTCATGCACATGCATGACCAGGCAGTGGACAGGGCCGCGGCGCACAGCAACGCGGAAGCAGTGAAAACCGAGAGGGCGAGCATGATACAGAAGGTGCTGGGGAGCGACGAGCGGAACATGCTCGACCTTATAAAGAGTAGGGACTTCGTGCTGCAGTCCGACCTCATGGCACTGACAGGGTACTCGAAGGTCAAGGTGCACAGGGTGCTCAAGAAGCTCGAGACCAAGGGGCTCGTAAGGAAGAGCAGGTTCGGCATAACAAACAGGGTCTTCGCAGATGCTGGAAGGTAACCGGCTACGACAGAAAACATAAGCTTATTAATTGATTATGCTCAATAGAAATAAGCGTATGAGCGAGCATGGTGGAAACATGGTGAAGTTTATAGTCGGAAGACACCTGGTTGGAAAGAAGGTAGTCACTGTGGACGGCTACGACGTAGGAAGGTTTGTCGACGCCGAGATAAGCCCCGTAACCGGCAAGATAAATTCGTTGCTCGTAGAGCCCAATCTCGACAGCAACTTCGCCAACAAGCTCAAAGTGGACAGCGGACAGCTTAAGATACCTTACGCTGCTGTACAGGCGGTCAACGACTACATTGTAGTAGACCGCAAGAATCTCTGATGCTTACTTTTGGGTGATTGCATAATCATCTGCGGCGGCGACGAAGCAGGAAGGGGGGCTGTTATAGGCCCGCTCGTCATCGCCCTCGTTGTAACGAGCAGGGGAGTGGAAAAGCGCTTCACGAAGATAGGCGTGCGCGACTCGAAGATGCTGAGACCGAAGCGCCGCGAGGAGCTTTACAGCAAGATACTGAAGCTATCTGCCGATGTGAAGGTCGACAGCATAATGCCCAGCGAGATAAACGCGGCGATGCGCAACCGCATATCGCTAAACGAGCTCGAGGCTGTGCACTTCGCCAAGCTGTTTGACCAGGTGAAGGATGAAGTAGGCGCCTTCTACCTCGACTCGCCGGACGTCATCGCGGAGAAGTTCGGGGTGAGAGTCAATATGTCTTCTGTGAAGCCCACAAAGGTCAAGGGTATCAAGGCGCAGACTGCCGAACGCGCCTGCACGCGTATAATCGCGGAGCACAAGGCGGACTCCAAGTACCCGGTGGTATCAGCCGCGAGCATAATAGCGAAGGTGACGCGAGACCGTGAGATCAGGAGAATAGAAAGGAGCTTAGGGGTGAAAATAGGCTCAGGCTACCCATCGGACGCCCGCACAGTGGATCTCGTGCGCAGGTACCTGAACGGTTCGAAGCTGGACGGGCACCTGAGGGACAGGTGGAGCACTATAGACCGCATACGCCAGACAAGCATAACTAAGTTCATGAAGTGAGGCCAGGCCTGCTTTTCCGCTCCTTGGAATAATTTTTAGCTTTGAGCAGGGAAACTTCATCGGATCTGTGGCGCAACTTGGACAGCGCGCTCGGCTTCGGACCGAGTGGTTGCGGGTTCAAAGCAGCGCAAGGGGTTCCTTGCACAGTGAAAATCCCGCCAGATCCGCTCATGCTCATCTTGGAGCGTCTCACGTAAACGTAGCCGTGAGCGTCGCGTTGGCCGCTACCGTAAGCGTCGTGTTCTGCGCAGACGCACTCGTGACAGCCGAAGGCGAGGTTACAGACCATGATGAGAAGTGGTATCCGGAAGGTGGCACCGCAAACACCGTGTACTTGGCCGGGATGAGTAGTACTTGCGTGCTGGTGTAGTACTGCACACCATTCAGCTCGACTGACCCTGTAGTAGGGGTCGCTGCAATGGTTATGTAGTAGAGCTTTATAGTGCCAGGTATTATCTGCTGCACAGATTCGCCAGTGCTTTTATAGTTGCCGCTGCACGGCGAGCCGGGGCTGCACAGGCTGTATGATATGCTGAATGCTGTGCTGGTCTGGGAGCCCATTGGGGGCTCGAACGTGCCAGGTATCTTCACGATGCATACTATGTGCGCTCCGTTTGATGCAGTCTGCGGGTTGCAGGCACCATAGTAGTTCCCGTTGCCGCTGACACCTATGTTGTGGACGCTGAGGTTTATGGCGTTCGAGGCAGGGAACTGCATACCAACTCCGAGCTGATTGATGAACTCTACTGTGAAGGTTATATTGTTTGTGGAGCTGTGGCCTGTTATCAGGGTTTCGACGCAAGGTATGAGCGGCTGTATGTTGCACGTCCCTGGCAGGTAATCAACAGACCTGCTGGAACCAGATATCACGAGCGCTAGGGCGACGAACAGGCCTATCAGTAGCAACGCCCACGAATATACGACAAGCATCTCAAGCGCTGACTGCTGTTTCACTTCTTAGCACCGACATTGCCTTTTATTTGTTGCTTTATAAATACCTGCTATTGATTTTATGGGCACACTGTCGGCAGTTCTGAGGCTCACTAGGGTAGAGCACAGCCTGATGCTGGTAATCGCCGTGATAGCTGCAGAGCTCGTCGTTGGCAGCATACCGCCGTGGCCGGTCTTCATACTGGCGCTCGTTCCGCCCGTGCTGATAAGCATGGCATCGTTCGCCATAAACGACTACTACGACGTAGAGACAGACAGGATGAATAGGAAGAAGAGGCCGCTAGTAGAAGGCACGCTCACACCTAAAGGCGCGAGAAACATAGCGGCCACGTGCTTTGTTGCAGGAGTCGCGGCGAGCGCTCTGATTAATGCTTACGCGTTCGTCATCGCCCTCATATTTGCTAGCTTGGCCTTCCTATACAGCTACAAGCTCAAGACAATGCTCCTCGTGGGCAACGCATATATAGCCCTCACTATGGTTATACCGTTTGTGTACGGCGACCTCGTGGTCGCGAGGTATATAGCACCAAACATAGTGCTCATAGCGTTCGTGATATTCCTGAGCGGCCTGGCCCGTGAGATACATGGCATGGTGCGCGATAGGCGCGGTGACATGGCTGCGCGGCGCTCCAAGAGCTTAGTGCGTTATATAGGGGCGAGGCGCTCTTCGCTCCTGGCGTTGCTCCTGTATGTCGAAGCAGTGGCGATAAGCATCGTGATGTTCTTCATGTTCATGCCGTTCGCAGGCAATGCGGCATACATAGCACCGATTGCAGTGGTTGATGCGCTGCTCCTCTATGTGGCGGTCGGATATATGTACAAGGACGGGGTGCGCTTCCACTCCTTGGCAAGGAACCTCAGCCTCGGAGCGATGGGGCTCGCGCTCGCAACTTACATCATATCGGCAGTAGTCTACCTTCCGCTCTAGCACTGCAGGATAAGCAGGATCTTAATGCGTGCTAGCCTTGGCTTGGGGCGACATGGCCGCGCTGCCTGCCAGCGTCGGCCTTTAACTCGAAGTCGCCCACCTGGTACTTGAAGTCACCGTTACTGGTTATCTCGCCACGCTTCTTCAGTATTTCCCTGGCCAAAAGGAAGTATACGAACGCGAGCGACTTGCGACCCCTGTTGTTGGCAGGTATTATCAGGTCAAGGAATTTCGTGCTGTTATCCGTGTCAGACAGTCCTATTATAGGTATGCCGACCTGGCGTGCCTCGTTGACCGCCTGCTTCTCGTTCTTGGAGTCGCTTATAACCATCAGCTTCGGCTCTATGAAGTCTGGCCTCAGCGGGTTGGTGAATGTACCAGGCGCGACCCTGCCCTGTATAAACCTGACGTTGATTATCTCGGCGAACTTCTGCGCCGCTGCTATAGCATATATGCGCGAGGCCGTAACGACTATGTCTTTGGGCTCGTATCTTGCTATCATCGCCGCGGCTACCTCTATTCTCGAGTCTATGCTTTTGAGGTCGAGCAGGTAGAGGCCATCCTCCCTCACCTTGTAGATGAACTTACCCATGCCAGGGCTCTTGACCTTTGTGGCTATGTGTATGCCTGCCTCGAGATAGTCGTTCTGGTTTGCCAATAACTCTTCTTCAACCATATGTAAACACCTTTGGGGCTGCCGAGATTTTCAGGGCATGCCATTTGAACTCGGGTCGCTGCCACCCCAAGGCAGA
>DAHWAI010000029.1:0-16674 GCA_027327295.1 Microcaldota archaeon | reverse complement strand
AGGCAGGGGTCGCACACGTTTGCAAGGGACCTCGCCATAGCTGGTTACGCGGTATCGCTCGTGTCCGTCATAGTCTATATTGGTGTTCTGCATGCTTGACAATGTGAAAAGGTTCCATTTGAGGAATTCGTGGCTTGACGCGTTTATATCGGCACTCGTGGTCTTTGGAGCTGCGGTGATTGCAGAGACCTCCTTTGCGGCAACGGTGGGCGTATCCGTTGCGCCGGCAACGGTTCTTGTATATGTTCTGGGTGCTGACGCGCTTCTCTCAATTGCGGCGTTTGGGTTCGCAATTGCCGATGGCACGGCAAGCAGGAGACACAACACCCAGATAATGGCAAACCTGGTTGCTGCAGTCCTGCTTGTTGCGGTCTTGCTTACAATACTGGTGTAGCCGTGGCCGAATTTGTCAATACTGCTGTTCCTGACAAGGACTTCCAGCGCAACATCTTGCTCGACCGCCTTGGGAACAGAAGCTTTGCGCTGATCTATGATTTCGAGACCAGAAGAACGCGATTGCACATAGCGAGCGACGATGCGGATGTCGTTGTCGAAAGCATAGAGGAGTCTGTGCCAGGACTTGAGTTCTTGCCTTTTGATGGGTCACATATTACAGGGAGAACGCGCGCATCACTGGTACAGTTCTATAGACATATTGACGACGATTCGGAAACGTTGCAGTTGAGCGATGTATTTGAAACTGGCGCAGATGTGGGCCTGCTGTGCTTCATATTTGTTCCTCAAGCATATGAGAGCGCTGGCGCCTCGAAGAGGTACATAGAGATGGTCCTGAGCGAAACTGTTACCCGTGAGAGCTCGGTGGTAACGGGCATCAAACACACAAGTACGTCGCTGAACAGGGAGCTGTTCAAAAACTCGGAAGAAACGGCGATGTTGAAGGAAATTGTTGAATCGGCGAACGAGTCTATACTGTCTAACGGCATAGTGTACAAAGCTTTCGTGGCAGTGGTAGGTACGCCGCCTTCGGTGGCAGAATATGTCAGGTCTAAGTTCCTTGTGCTCAGCTCTAGGGAAACAACCTTTACCAGCGTGGATGCGCTGGTAGGTGAGGCAGGGAAGATGGACGGGTTGCCCCTTGGCAGGAGCCACGTGGTGCGCTTCGTGAATTTTTATGGAGGTCATGCCATAAGTTACACTATCCCAACCACGCACGCCGAAACGAAAGGAGGTATAGAGATCGGAAACGTGATGGCCTCAGGCGTGCACGAATCTAAAGTGCGGGCAGCAGTAGACAGGTCCACGTTCAACCTGGGCATGATAATAAGCGGACTGCCTGGTTCAGGCAAGACACATCTTGCTATGCATGTATTGGACAGTATCATTTCAGTAGCAGAAAGGCCGAAAATCGCGATTATTTCCCAGACGGATGAATGGGACGGATTCGCAGGCGCGCACAAGATGCACCTGGTCAGGCTGTGCAACGGAACGGTGCCCATCAACCTTTTCAGATGTCCCGAGGGGATAGACACTGTGAGGTTCGGAGAGGATCTCGCAATGGTGCTTGCTGCAGCGGCAGACGCAGGGCCGTACATGAGGCCCATGGAGAAGTGCCTCGTGAACGCGTTCAGGAAGGTCTATGCTGGACGGAACAGGGAGCCTGACCCGGCAACGGTCTATGAGGAGATACAAGAGTCGATAATAAGGCTGCACGGAAAGCGCACTGCTACCGGCGTAAAGTATACGAAGCATGGTGAGAACATAAAGTCTGCGCTGGAGCACCTGGCGGATATACTGCGCATGCCAGAGTATTCGCTGGCGGAGGGTGTGAGAATCGAGGAGCTTATAAGCAATGGTGTCGTGTTCGACCTCTCGCTCGCCAGCATAAAGACAAAAGCTTATTTCTACGCGCTGCTGCTGAACCAACTTTATGCGACTGCATCGAAGCTCGATTCCAATGGAGACGACGAGCTGCGCATGCTGATTTGCATAGAAGAGGCGCAACTCGTCTTTGGCGACGAGGATTCGGCTGCTGTGGAGGACATCAGATATAGGCTGCAGGATTTCAGGAAACGGGGGATAGGCCTGATGCTGATAACGCACAACGTTGTAGATATAGACCCTGGAATAAGGAGGCTGTGCCAGCTCAAAGTGTACTTCAAACAGGCAGCCGATATCGCACCCATAGCTGCACGCGACCTGGTCTTCAGTGGGGTCAAGGACGAAGATGTGATACAGAAACTGAAGCATCTGAATTCCAGGACAGGAGCCTTCAGTTTCGTGGACAAAAGAGGTTATGAAAAAGTAGCGTCAGATACTGTTTTCATAAGGACTGGCTTTTACCAGGCAGGCGCCATACCGGAGAAATGCGTAATCGACGAGTATATGGCGACCAGAGGCATCGGCATGCCAGGGGCTGTGGATACCACAGTGCTCGTGAACAAAGCGCAAGCTTGCAGAACGATGCGGCACCCACCAGTCGCGATACGAGTCAGCTTCGTCGACGAGACGGTGGCCACCCTGCTGGTTGATACTGCCAAGGATTACATGACCTTCAGTCTAAAACTATCAGGAGGCAGGCTCTACATTTTCGAGAGTATAGATGACAGAGGAATAGCGATGGACAAGATAGTGGCAAAAGCAGGCAGAATCATCAATATCAATTTGGGCGGCCCGGAACCTGTTGCTGAGAACGCCAAGAGTTAACCATTAACCTCTCAGCTCACACGCTGTGGAACCAAAACTGCTGCTCATTCTTTTACCTGCCGAAGATTCTCTGCACGAGCGTCAGCTTTTTCTTTGCCTGAGGAACCTCGACGCCGAGTTCCTTGGCGAGCTCAGGGTGCTGGCGCAGGTAATCTTCCTGGAAGGCCTTCTGCTTCTCCTCGCTCTTCAGCTTGTACTCGGCCTTCTTGCGTTCCCACTCGGGCTTCATCTTGCGCCACTCCTCGAGCGTGTAGCCGTATGGTGCGTGCTCGCGCACGGATGGCGAATTGAACGCGTACGAGTAGAAGTTTTTGTAGTAGTCGTATTCTTCGTCTGCCATATTCTGCCTGTTAACGTGGACGCCTTCTTTAGAGAGGAACTCAATTATCTCGTCCAGACTCATCTTCTCCTTAAGGTTGTCCGCGTCCTTGGGGTTGTAGATCACGGTTATTATGCCCTTTATGTAGTTTACTCTTGCCTTGAGTATCGCATCCTTGAGCATCAACCGATACTGCAGGCGCGCGGCATGCTCCTGGTCAGGGTAGCTCTCCTTGCTTATCTTAGAGAACACGACCTGCCTGACCTTCCTGTAGGGCACGCGAAACTTGTTTCCGCGCTCATCTGTTATGTACTGGTTCTCAAGCATCGACTGGTTTATCGAGGCGCTGTGCTCGAGCTCCTGCTGGTATTCGCTCTTCTGCGGCTGTTTATCGCTCCTATCCATTATCACACCTCAGTTGCTGAAGACCTCGTTGGTGAAGCTAGAGGTAGGCTTCCCGCTGTTGACCGGCAGAGCGAAGAAGTCGACCATCTTACCGTAGGTGCGCTTGTAGGGCTCGCTCGATTCCAAGGTCTTTATGTCCCTGACGTACTTGTCCTTCGGGTAGCTCCAGTCGTCGTGAGTGCTCTGCCACTCTGTGGCAGGTATGCTATACTGCCTCTGCACCTTGTCCCTGTACACTTCGGGGAAGACATTGAAAGTGCAGAACGGAAGCACCTCGCCATCAGGCATCGCGTAGTGTATGTCGCACTTCTCGACGCGGTGTATGTCGTACGTGTACTCATCCTGAAAGTGCATCATACCTATGAAGACGCTCTTCATCTGCAGCGCACCCATGCTCTCGAAGTTGTGCTTCAGGAACAGGCTGGTGAGCAGCTTCATGAAGTTTACCGATTTTGGCTGGTTCTTCTTGTCTATGAACTTGCGGAATCCAAGCAGGGCGTTTTGCGCTATCAGCCTGCGCTGCAGCTTACCCTTGCCGGCCATGGAGTCTACCGCTCTTTGCAGATGTTCTATCAGGCCGGCTGCGTCGACGAACCTGGTTATTGGTATAACCTTGTTGTCGCTGTCGAGGAAGATGTAGGTGCCAGCGCCGCATGCGAAGTGTATCGACATGTCGTACTTGTACTCACCCGTGAGCGCCTCAATGAACTTATTTATACCTCCTATATATGGCACGGAGAACCAGTCCTCCTTAGTTATCGCGCCGTTCGTCTGCTGCTCTATGAGCTTAATAGCTCCAGGTATTGTTATGCGCTGCTTCTCCCTAAGTCTCGAGGGCATGCGGCCGACGAGGCTGACCGGCTGGAAGTTTATCGCGCGGACAACGTCGGAGTTGTTGAGCGCGAAGTTGATCATGGCACCCAATTCGTTCTCGTTTATCGTGCGTATGACCGTCGGCACGAGCACGACGCCTATACCTGCCTTCCTAGCCACGTCGAGCGCCATCGGCGTCTCCCAGTGGTTCTTAGGGTTTGCGCGCTTCGTAACTCCGTCGAAGCTCATGTAGAGCGTGCTTACCCCTGCATGCCTGAGCTTCATGGCCATGCCTGGATTGAGCGCCAGGTTTATACCAGTAGTGTTGAGCTGTATCTGGTCGAAGCCTGCCTTCTTCGCCGACTCGACTATCTCCAATATCTTGGGGTGCATCGTCGGCTCGCCGCCTGTGATCTGCAGCGCGTTGGCAGGTATTGGCTTCTGGCTCCTCAGGTTCCTGAATATCTTGTCTATCTCGGGCAGCGAAGGCTCGTAGATGGCCTCGCCCTCCTTCGCGTAGAAGAAGCAGTACCAGCACGAGAGGTGGCACCTGTTGGTGACAACGACGTTCGCCAGGCCTGTGTGTGACTTGTGCCTCTCGCACATTCCGCAGTCGAATGGGCAGTTGGCCCCTTTGGTGTCAGTTATGTAGTTGGGGTTGTCGAAGCCGCGGCCGAAGTAGTTGTAGCGCCGCATCTTCATGTACATGTCGTAGTCTTCCCAGTACTTCTCGATTGTCCAGCCGTGCTCGGGGCACTGTTTGCGTATCATTACGTTGTCTCCGTCCTTGTAGATTGTGCCATCCACTATGAGCTTGCACTCCGGGCAGACGGTCTTCGTCTGCTCTATGACCTGCATGCGCTCTATCTCCTCCATAGTCCTGTGATAGGGAGCGAGCACAGGATCTATCGTGACCTGCTCAGACTGCGCGCCGGCGTGGACCTTGGCAGCCGTAGCCTGGAACTCTACGGCTTCCATGTTCTTTGTCAGTTGTATCTCGACCGCGTCAGCTTTCGCGCTGAACCTTCCAACGTCGTCCCCTTTTACGTCCATTTTTGCACCAACTTTCTAATATGATATTAGCCCAGCTGCGGGCTGAGTATTATTTACCGGTTTGCAGGGTTTTTAAAGCATTCGGGAACAGAACTTTACTGGTTTCCCTTAAATGCAGATGGTGCAGGCAGGCATGTCCGCACTATATTATTTATACTTTGAGAGAGAAGTTGCAAAGCGACGGTTCTTTGAGGAGGAATGGCATGCAGGAAGTGTTTATACCACAGGAGAGAGCTAGGCTTCTTGCGAGCAAGGGTGCTATGCTCAGGAAGCTTGAGAAACTCTGCAAATGCAGCATACGCGTGGGTGCGGGCTCTTTGGTAGAGCTCGATGGCGGATCATACGATGAGTATGTCGCCAGGAATATAGTGTATGCTTTTGGCAGGGGCTTTGACCTGACCAAAGCGCAGAAGCTGGCGGACGAGAGCACCTACTTCGCCTCGATGGACATAGGCTCGCACTCCAGCAAGAAGCGCACGATGAACGTGCGCTCCAGGCTCATAGGAGAGGATGGGCGGGCCAAGAGGTATATAGAGGCGGTGAGCGGCGCCTTCATGAGCGTGTACGGCGACACCGTTTGCTTCATAGGAAAGGCGGAAGAGATAGACGAGGCCGAGACCGCGGCTCGAACCATAATAGAGGGCGGCTCCCACAGGCTGGCGTACAGCAGGATGGAGGCGGCGCACAGGAAGCACAGGCACATGGTGAACGAGGGCATGGGACCATGAGCGAGAGCAGGAAAGCAGACGATATATTCACGGAGTTCAAGGAGCACTCGATAGCGGAGTTCTTCAAGAAGAACAGACAGATGCTAGGGTATGCCGGCGTGGTAAGGTCCCTGGTCACCGTGGTGCACGAGTATGTTACTAATTCTATAGACGCGTGCGAAGAAGGCAGCATACTGCCTGACATATCTGTGCAGGTGACGCAAACAGGAGACAACAAGTACAGAGTCAGGGTGCGGGACAACGGGCCTGGCATACCAAAGAAGTTTGTAGGCAGGGCGCTCGCAACTATACTGGCAGGTACGAAGTTCCACAGGTACGTGCAGCAGCGCGGTCAGCAGGGCATAGGCGCTGCAGGCTGCACCCTCTTCGCGCAGACGAGCACTGGCAAGCCGGTGCATGCCGAATCGGCCACGGCCAATGGTGAGCGCTACTCATGCAGCGTCTCGATAGACACGCTAAGGAACAAGCCCATAGTGGAAAACTTCGCAGATTCGTCGATAGAGGGCACGGGCTTGATTGTAGAAGCAGAATTCGCGCAGGTCAAGTACGAGAACAGTGATCACGGCGTTTATGAGTATATCAAGCGTACAGCTCTGGCGAACCCGCACGCGCAGATAGCGTTCACAGATCCCACAGGCAAGGAATACAAGTTCATGCGCGCCGTAGATACGGTACCCGAGGTACCGAAGGCGGCGAGGCCACACCCCCTCGGCATAGCGGTAAACGACATGCTTGAGTTTGCACACAAGAGCGAGAGCAGGAAGGTGTCGTCTTTCCTGACAGACACGTTCGCAAGGGTCAGCGATGGCAAGGTAGATGAGCTCCGCGGCATCGTGGGTGATATAATTGACAAAAACCCCAGGAACATCACCTGGGCAGAGGCGGAAGCACTCGTCGAAGCCATAAAGAAGGTGAAATGGATGGCTCCGGATGCCAGCATGATAAGAGCGATAGGCGCCGAGCGCATAAAGCTGGCGCTGAAGAACATACTCGGACCAGACTTCATGCACGTCGTGGAGAGGAAGCCGCAGCTCTTCAACGGCGGCATACCATTCATCGTTGAGGCCGCGGTCGCGTACGGCGGCGGAGCGGGCAAGAAGGTCGAGGATGAGTATGAGGGCTCGGTGCTGAGGTTCGCCAACAGGGTACCGCTGCTGTTCGACAGCGGCAGCTGCGCAATAACGACCGCTGCAAGGAGCGTGCAGTGGAAGCGCTATGGCATAGACCTGGAGGCACAGCCCGTCAGCGTGTTCGTTAACGTCTCTTCTATATATATACCATACTCCGGCGTAGGCAAGGAAGCGATAGCGCAGGAGGACGAGATAGTCGAGGAGATAAAGCTCGCACTCATGGACGCCGCGCGCGGGGTGCAGCGTTATATACGGGGCAGGCAGCAGCTGAGCACCGAGACAGGCAAGTACAAGACAATAAGCAGGTACGCCAAGCAGCTTTCGAAGGATGTCAGCACGCTCACTGGAGCCAGCCAACAGGAAGTAGAGAGCAGGCTCGACGAGCTCATAGCCAAGCATTACCCGAAGGTTTCAGGGAAAGATGAAACAGATTCTGGCGCGGAGGAGCAAGAAGATATTATGGAAGAAGAGTGACTGCGCCGCTTATTCTATGGCTTCAGGATGGTCGGCATCTACCAGCGTAACCATGCCCGAAGACACATACATCTTGAGTATCTCGTTGCTCTCGTTCGGTGATCCGTAGAGCCGCTCCCTGAACTCATCCAGCCTGTCACCGTTCAGGAACACCAGGTACGTCTTCGAGTTCTTGTACACTGGCATTTTCTTGAACTTGCTGGTAGGCGAATATATCACAACGTAGGCGCGCTCGCCGTGCAGCGCAACGACCATGTCGGCGACGGGGCTTGAGCCTATGTCTGTGAACACGTAAGCGTGCGTGACCATGTACAGCCTGAGCTTCTTGAACGTCGCCAAGTATTCAAGGTCATAGCCGCTCTGTGTGATCCAGGACTTGGGGGCGTAGAGCTCCCCTGTCGTAACCACGTCGCCGTGCACGACGAGCTGGTCTAGCAGTATGTCTAGATTGTTGTAGGTCAGGTTCACTGGCATGCCATTGAACCGTATGTTGTTGGCGACGCCGACACGCAGTTCGGCCTTATTGAGAGGCATATACCTCCAGTGATAGTAGATGTTCATCTTGTCAAATATGGAGACCAGCTCCGCTGCCCGTATCTTGACGGGCGTGGCCTCGCGTTTCGGCAGGTGCGGCACGTCTATGTAGAACTCGTCACGGTTCGGCGCCCTGACGAGCGTGACCAACGCAAGCACTATCACACCAACTATGCCGAGCACGACGTACTGCTGGTTTATGACGATGGTGGGCGCAGGGTGCTTCGCGGTGTATGTGAACGTCGTGGAGAGCATGCTGATGTTGAAAGCGAGGTTACCGTACAATGCCGGCGATCCCTTCGGCAGCGTGTAGTTTATCACGCCGTGATCAATGGTGCCACTAACCGTGTACAGACCGTTGACGCTAATTGTGTAGCTTATGCCAGAGAGCGGAAGCCCGCTGGACTGGAGGAGAAACGAGAAGCGGTTCGACGAATAATTGGCGCTCTGGAGCATTATCGTCACTGGGGAGACGTTGAAGAGCGTCGACGCGTAGAGGTAACCAGAGAAGCCGCGGAGCTCGGCTATGTACTCACCTGGGGGAATGTCGAACGGCACTGACTTCAGGAACGTAAAATTGCCTGCGGCATTGAAGTACTGCAACGGTATCTCGGCCACCCTGCTCATGTTCAGGGAGCGGACGCTTATGTGTGGCTGTATACTGACGGGAATGGACGAGTGAGTGTCGACTTCTAACACGAGAGAGGCAGCCCTGCCTGGTATGACGCTCTCTGGCATCGACAGCGAGCCGTTGGAAGAGTATGAAGGGGTGCCGGTAAGCACTATGTACCTGCTTCGGCCAGACAGACTGTAGTTGGCGCCGTTGTAGACCACGGCCCGTAGCGTGCCCCTGTCCAGCCGCGAGAGCGCGGCTGATGAGTATGGTATTGTGGGCTCATTCATCAGCACCCCGACGCTGCCCGTTGTGTTGGCATATTGGTTCAGTACAATCGACGAGGAGCCCTTTGAGTATGCTGGCAGCCAGAACATCATCGAGACCGCACGCGCTATGTCAATCGAGGCGTCGGTGGCATTAGGCCACGAGCTTAGGTAGTTGGGGAACGCCACTATCGAACCGTTAGCCACGTTGACGTACGTCAGCGGCCCGTATGTTGCGCCCTCCGCCAGCGAATAGGTAGCATTGTCGAAGTAGAAGCCGCTTCCAGATTGGGGTTGAGCAGGCCCGGTAAGCAGGTACAGGGGCGCCCTTGTGTTGGGCACTACGACGCCAGTGTCGAGCAGCACGCTGGTGAAGTTCTGGCCGACGTACACTATGCTGTCGCCTTGGTTGAGCAAGTACTGGATTAGCGTCGTGTTGGTGCCGCTGACGTCGTTGAACATATACTGCGGCATAAGACCGTTAAGCATTATGAGCACGGAGTCCCGTGGCATCGACGTTATATTGGCCTGCGAGACGTTGGTCAGGTACGATGGGTTTGCTATCACACCGTACCTGTACAAGTATTTACCCAAGCTGCCAGCGACCAACCCGGCGTAGTTGCAGCCGACGCACGTAGGGTACGGCTCAAGCAGGTACACTGACGACGGAGGAGGCGACCTCAGTAGAGTGGCGTTGATAGTTATAGTGCTGGAGTTGGACGAGAGGTACGAAAACGTGGCGTAGGGTATGTACGACTGATTGTTGTTGTATGCGAGAAGGTTCTGGCCTGTAAGCGAGGCGCTGAGCACTGTCGGCAGGGCGTGGGCCAGCGGGGCTGGTGCAGGCAGGGCGCCACTGCCCCTGAGCGTCAGCGCGACGTAGCCAAGGACGCCGAGCATCACGGCGAACACTACCACGATCGCAAACACTATCAGTTTCACGTTGGGCAAGCCAAGTACCACAGGCGGAAAGCCGCCTACATCTTCATCTGCTCCTCTTTGCTATTCTTTGTGAAAGCTTTCATGAACAGCTTGGTGAGGAAGTTTGGCTGGCGACCCAGGCGCTTCACGACGGAGTATACCCTTACATACTTGATGCGCTTAAGCACCCTGACGTTGTATTTCATGGCTATCCCTTCAGTTCTATGTAGCCCGCCGAAACCATCTTGTTAAGCACCTGCTCGACCCTTGGGGCCGTGAGTCTGTAAGTTTTCGCAAACTCTATCACGTCTATGCTGTCACTGTGCGAGTCTATCCAGTCTTCTATCATCACCATCAGCGATTCATCAGAGTATGTCTCGAGGGACTCGAGCCTCGACTTCAGGTCCTTGTTCTCCGCGCTGAGCTGCGATGCCTGGACAGTGAGGTTCTTGTTCGCCGCCATGAGCTCGATGTTAAGGCGCTTTATTTCCCTGTATTCGCCGAACAGCGAATCGTAGTTGTTGAAAAGTGAGCTGTAGCTCTGTGAGAGCGAGCCGAGCATGTCGTCTATGACTGAGTCCGCGTACTGGTATACGCTTGCCACATCGGCCGCGTAGAGGTCCGTAACGAGAGACAGCACGCTGAGCAGGTTCTTCATTATGTAGAGCCTGCGCATTTTTTCTGAAGAATCGAGCGCTATTGAGTACTGGACCTTCACCTGCTCGGGTGAGAATGATATAATGAAGAACAGGAACGGGTTTTTCTGTATGTCCCTGCTCTCTACCGACAGGAGCACTAGGCTGTCAGGGTTCTCCTTTATCGAGAACATCTGGAGTGTCTCGAGACGGCCGACCATAGCAGAGAAGTTCCCCAGCAGGGTGCCGTTCAGCGTTATCTCAGCTATCTTCGGCGCTATAAGACCGGTTTCTTCAGCCATCCCATCAGCTTAAAACATTTTTATCTTCAGCTTTTTAGCCTTTGCGTGTCTTTCCGATCGCCTGCCCGTCCGTCCTGCGCTGCTGCTCCCGGACCTGCGCAGCCGTTGGCATTACCACAGATGGCATGTAACTGAGGAGCGACAGCAGGTACATAAGCACTATTATGATGGCACCGGCGGCGAGTGCGCCCAGGGACCGTCCGAAGCCAATGAGCAGGACCGCGAACACTGTACCTATCACAAGGTACGACACCTGCTTCCTGACATAGGAGTCGCGTGACTTCTTGTACTTCGGGTAGCACTGTTTGCAGACGACAAGCTTGTAGCCCTTCTCGTTGTGCGTCACGTTACGCTTTAGCCAGCGCATGGCGCCTATCACGTAGTCCTCCCTGACCACAAGACCTGGCGCCTCGTTGCCGCAGATTATGCACCGCTCCTCATTTGCCATCTTATCACCCAAACTCCACGGTCGCGTCGTATATGCGCCCAGACTCGGCTATCGTTTTCTGCTCGTCGGCCATGTTCAGCATATCGTTTATCATCACGTCGTTCATACCCAGGCGGCGGAGTATGTTCGCCGCGTTTGCCCGGGACACCGCTGACTTTTCCAGCAGCCCGACGAACGCCACGACGTTTATGTGCCTATGGGCCTTCTCCATCTCACTGAAGATTTTCTGGATGGAAGCTTCGCTCACCTTGTACGCGGTCAGCACGCGCCTTAGCTCCGTCCTGCTTATAGAAAATGTGTCCTTGCCAGCCATACTATACACCGCCGACGGCGGATATTATCCTTGTTATCAGCATGTCATCTATGCTTAGCCCCTTCAGGAACGCCACCACGTCGTTCGTCGTCACCCCGTTGGCCTTGAGCATGCGCACGAACTCCTGCATCTTTATCGACTTGTTCTGCGAGTCCATAGTCTTGAGTATCAGGTCTATCGCCTCGGCGGACACGTTGTACTCTATGAACTTGTTCTTGAGCTCGTCGCCCTCGAACTGATAGTCGCGCTGTATCACGGAAGCGGAGAGCTCGCTCTGTGTCAGCACGTCCGACAGGTCTATCGTGTAGACGTAGAGGGGCTCCTCTCCCCTGACGCGGTCAAGCACAAATATTTCTGGAAAGCGCAGCGCAGTCTGGAAGGCCATGTCGACCGCAGCCTGACCCACGCCGAACTTGCTGATCTCGGACTTTATGAACTCCGAGAAGTTGAGTGACCCCTGCAGATAGTTCATGAACTTTTCGAAGCGTATGCGAAGCATGAACGTGGTGCCAACATTGGAGAATATCGCCTCGTTTATGTCGGTCGGATTCTGCGATGCGACTATGAGCCCGAACTGGTACTTGCGACCCTCACGGACAATCATGACCGCATCGCTCTTCTCGTCGCTGGCGACCTTCCACGCCTCGTCGAGGACGACGAGGGTCTTTAGGCCCTTGCCCTCCGCAGAACCCTCGATGCGCATGCGCTCCTTGAGGGTCTGCAATATGAACAGCGCAGCGAGCGCCCTGAAGCGCTCGTCCGGCAGGTTGGCCAGGTCTATGTCCACTAGGCCAGACTCGGCCAGCTTTGCCAGATCCAACGTGCTCTTCCTGGCGAAGAAGTCCTCGCCCTCGCGCGCGAACTGCCTGAGCCGATATATAGCGTTCTCCATTTCCGCAGGGTACTGGTATGTCCCTTCGGTGAGCTGCTCCTCGAGTATAGATATGGCGTCCTTAAGCGTCGGCGCCTCCTTGTCCATCGGCGCCTTTTCCGAGACCAGGAAGCCGGCATTGACGTAGCTTTGTTCCAGCGCCTCTTCGGTGAGCCTCCTCTGCTCGGGATAGTCACCAAGGTCGGTCAGTATCTCAAAAGAGGTTATTATCTGCTTGACGCGGTCGAGGGGCTTCATGCCTGAGAGGTCCATTATGTTTATGTAGTCGCCCTTGCCGAGAGATATTATAGTTCCGCCGCTCTGGCGCACCCATGCCTTGTACTCCGATGCCCAGTCTATTATCACGGCGTTGGTATTCCAGATGTAGCTGGCGCGTATCAAGAAGGTCTTGACGAAGTAGCTCTTTCCGGCGCCGGTTATTCCCACGACGGCTATGTGCGGGTTCGTCAGGTTGGTGAACGACCAGCTGAATGGAACCTTGAAGATCTTCGTGGTGCCTATGAAGACGGCCTTGAGGGGCTCGTTGATCAGTATGTTGGCAGGGGGCTCCGGCGGCCTTGAAAGGAACGACCGCTTGGCTATCTCGTTGCTCATCAGGTGCTGGAACTTCAGTAGTGTCATAGGGTCACCATGGTCATCCCTGCTGGTCGAACATCCCGGCTATCTCGCTGAAGCTTGTAGGTATTGAGAAGCCATACGTGAAGAGTGTGTAGAGCTCGCGGCCGGCTATGCGCGTTAGCTGCACGTCTTGCGAGCTAAGCCCTATCTGCAGCGCCCTGAGCTGTGTGTCCAGCGCGTCGGTTGCTGCTTTCTCGGTCACACCGATAGCGGTTGTCTCGACATACATGAGCGTCGCTATCGGCTTCTCACCTTGCGAAATCCTGTTCATTTTCGCCTGAAGCACGTTGGCCTTGCGCTGAAGGTCTGCTATCGTCATCTCGTTGGCACCGCCCTGCATGGCCCTCGAGAGCTGGAACTCCTGGAAGGAGCGCTTGCCCTCGAGCTCATCACGCACCTTCTGCACATCCATGCCCGAAGACAGTACATGGAATTTGTATGGGAACTGGAGGCTCATCACGGCACGCTCCCAGGTTTCTGGCGCCTGCGAGAGCTTGAGCTCGTCCTCCTCTGGGGCATTCTCCTCCTTGAAAGTGTATGAGAATAGGTTCGCAGTCAGGTAACCTGTGGCGTAGAACAGACCATTGACGTTCTTCAGAACAGCATTTTGGTGCTTGTTTATCAGGTAGTTTCTTGAGGGTGTGAACGTTATGCCGAAGAGCGACGTCAGGGCGGGCATTATTATGAAGTCTGACCAGTTCATGGCCAGGATAAAGATGAACGTAAGAGCCAGGAGCGTGGCTGCTATCCACATATATATTCCCTTGCCAAACGATGGCAGCATCGCTGACGCTATGACCAGCACGATTATAGAGAATACAAGATATACCATGCTGTCTTCGTCCATCAGATCACCTGCTCCTCTATCCCCTTGCTTATCTGTTCTGTCATGGTTGAGAACGGTATCAGCGCCTCAGGCTCTATGAACTTGAGGAGGTTCTCGCCTGTTATTATATTGGGAGAGACGCCGAAGGTCGAGGCTATGCCAGCCATCAGCTCACGCGCCCTCTGCTGTGCGGCGCCAACTGCCTCGTACTCCTTGCTTCCTGTGGCAGACAGACTAGCGTATGACACCATCTCGTAGGACGTGCTTCTTGTTATGCTGTCCAGCATGTTCCTCAGCATGGCCAGCTTGCCCTTGACACGCTCCTGCACGGCTGGACTTGCATTCTTAAGCATTATATCTGACTGCTCGTTCTCGGTAGCGCTGATGGTGTCGCGCAGGGTCTGTATGTACGAGTCTTTATTCATCACATGCACCTGCGTGGTGAAGCGCACGGGATCCCTACTTATGCCAACGAGACGGCTCACCTGCTTAGAGAAGTCTAGTTTCTCCGCATCGGTCATCTCTGTCGACGACCTGTATATCGGCATTGCAATGTACACCGTAGCGACAAAGAGATCGCCTGACTTGCGCAGCACGGCGTCGGCGGTGCTCGAAATGTGGTATGCGTCCTCCTTGCTAAGCACTATATGCTTTTTGAACTTGAGCATGGGCCCTATCAGGTACATGTAGTACCTCGAGGCGAATCCGACCGCGTCGGTGAGCATGGCGACTGCGAGGAGCACCACCCTGATGTATGGTGGAAGAGGAGCCTCGGCAGCCACCGCAAGCACTATGACAGACGCGACGAAGAACGATACAAGCACGAATATCTTGTTCATCTGTTTCACATTTCGCCTATAATGTTCTGCACACTCATTTATTTATTTGCGCACTAAGCATCCGATTTCTGTGCCAGTGACATCCTCCAACCCATGAATTGTGTGGGATTTCCCGTCCACTTTGTTAATTGCATCATTCGTTTTTATATATGGTGCGTTTGCAGCAGGCTTGTATCTCATCCCGAAGAGCGTGGTTTTTACTTTTGCATTGATAATAATTATATGAATCCGCGCACCTTGCCTCCCATCCTGCTGGCTCCCCCTATGAGATCTGCCACTTGGACCACAAAGGCATAGGTTATCGCGACTATCAGCGTGGGATAGAATAATATTAGCAGCCAGAAGCCGCTGAATGCCGTCTTCACCCCCGAAATCTGCGTGACGATGGGGCTGGATGGGTTTATCTGCGTGTTGAACGAGCTCTTCGAGAGCGAGAAGCGCGACAGCTGCAGCGCCGCGTCGTTGAGCAGTGTAGTCATGTGCGGCGCAGTGAAGTAGTAGGCCACCGCGAACAGCGTAGGCATGATGAAGTAGAAGCCCATCGCGAGTGCAATCATTATGCCCCCCAGGGCCCTTGTTGGTATTATGGCCCTGAATATTATCCCAGGTATCAGGAAGGCAGGTATCGCCGCCAACGAGAAGAACACTATGAGGTTGTATTCGGCGTAGAGCGCGAGTATGCCATCGGTTATGAAGCTGCTTATGACGACTGTAGGCTCTATGACAAGTATGTCCCAGTATAACTGTAACGGAGCAAGGAGCACTTCCTGCACAGGAATTTTAGCGTTGGCATCTGGAATTACTACTGTGACGCTTACAGAAGACAAAAGCTGGTAGTAGTAGTAGACGTGATAGAGTGAGGTGTAGACGTTCTCGGCAGCGCTGATGGTGCTTGTCATCAGGTTCAACGCAGTCGCGTACGGGTTTATGGGCCCTATGATGGCCGACGGCAGGAGCCCGAACATTACCGCGCTCACGTACAGGAATATCCCGATCAGGATGGCGCTCGCCGTAGCCTCGTACATCTCGCCTATCCCATAATTGCGCACCCGGTCATTCTTGAGACCTGCCCCGACGGCGAATATCGAGCCGGCTATAAGGAATGCTATCATGACTACGATGAGCGCGATTGGGAGATCGCCCTCCCATGCATTGTACATCTGCTGGTTTATGGGGCAGTACCACGGCGCGTTTATGGTTATGTTGTGTGCAAGGCCTGGGGGCAGAAGGCCGCAGTTCGTCACTGCTGGCGCAGGGGTTCCTGTGCACGAATATTCGTTGGCAGAGCAGAGCGAAGACTGCACGGCTGGGCACGAAGAGGGACAGCCGTGGGCCGCGGTCACGACAGCTAGCGTATAGCATGCGTTGCTGCACGTCAGCGGCGGAGGTGCGGTTACCGTCAGCGTGGCCGTGGACGCGGTGGCGCTGGTTATGTCGTTGGCTGACACCACGTAGGACCCGGGCGAGTAGTCGATCGCAGCCAATGTGTAGCTGACAGACCCTGTGGAAGGGCCAGCGACAACTATGCCGTTTACCTCCAGCTCTATCTGGTCACCAGGAGAAGTGGCCGTGCCAGTTATCTTGTCTGTAGAGCCCTGCTGCACGCTCGTCGACTGCATGGTCAGTTGCGGGTTTTTTGGCGGTGAGGTGTATGGCACGCACTCATAGACAGGACATACTGCAATGGTGCGAACGGCGACGCAGTTATAACCCGTCGAGCACGCTGCAGGGTTCTTCACATCGCAATGGAGTGCGGGATCGTACCGGCCGCAGTACGTGATGCCTGCGACTGGTTTCATCGACTGCACAACGTGAGCAGATACACCAGCCGTCGCATTCTGCAAGACAGGCTGCTGAATCTGCGCCGCGGTGGCTGTATGC
>DAHWAI010000016.1:0-4774 GCA_027327295.1 Microcaldota archaeon | reverse complement strand
TTGATATCTGAGATTCAAGACCGGCGCAATACCAGATTCTGCCACCCTGGCACGTGAAGCATTGCGCGAGCTAATATATAAGCGTTAGCGCGCGCCTTTCGTGATTTTAATGTCGTTCAACACCCTAATCCGAAAACTGCTGGAATCAATCAGTTTCATCGCCGGCCGAAGACCGGCACCCCACGCCAGTGAGCTGGTGCTGCACATAGGGAACGCTATGAGCGAGCTGCGTACAGGCCTGATGACCCAGCGCAGGCAGGCAGGTAGGTACGCCAGCTTCGGCTCTTATGCTGTGAAGAGATGGCGCAGCATCAAGGGCAGGGTTCAGATAACTCCCTCGAAGGAATCAAATCCCCACATAGTCGTGGTCGGCATGTCAGGCACAGGCAAGAGCTCGCTGCTCAAGTCGTTCCTCTCGGATATCAGCGCATCTGCGATGAACGCGATAATCTTCGACGCCCACAACGAGTTTGAGGACATAGTGGTAGGCATAGGGGGCACGGTGCACGACGCGAAGAGCTCAAGCCTAAACATCTTCGCCCTCGACGGCATGTCAACGGAGGAGCGCGTGTCCGAGCTTGCGGCCCTTTTTAGGGACGTGTACGGTCTCGGCTACATACAGGCGACGAAGCTGATTGAGTGCATGCGCTACGCCTACAGGAAGGCGCAGTCATCAACTGCGCTGCGCGACGGCGTGCCCAACATGGCGCTTTTAGTGAGAGAGCTGGACATCTTCCTGGGCAACGCCAAGTACGCTTCGGAGCGCCACGTCCTTATGCATCTCCGCTCAAGGCTTGCACTGCTGAACGTCCCGGCGCTGAACTCCGGCTTCGTCGAAGCATCGGCGCTAATGCGCGGCGTGCACTCGTTCTCGATAGCGGGCATACGCAGCGAGGAGGCCCGCTACATCTACGTGCACGAGCTGCTCGCGAGGTTGTACGCGCTGATGCGCTCCAACGTAAAAGAACAGGGGGTACGCACCTTCATCATGATAGACGAGGCCCAGACCCTTTTGGACAGGGCCTACGGCGAGAGCAGCATGGTGCGCAGGCTCATCGAGGAAGGGCGCAAGTACGGCATCGGCGTCATAATAGCTACGCCATCCATCTCATCGCTGCCTAAGCAGATGGTCGCTAACGCGTCGAACCTCATAGTGCTGAGGACCGTCGAGCCCAGGGACGTCGCTTATGCTGCGAGCCTGCTCTCCAACGGCGACGCAGCTACGGCAGAAGAGCTCAGGAAGGCCATATGCACCCTTGGCCAGAACGAGGCGGTGATGGCAGCGTCGAACAGGCCGGTTGTCGTAGCCACACCCCGTATCGCCGCGGCCACGAACAGCATCATATCGAAGGCAGGAAAACCGATGCAACATGCGGAACTGCCGAAGCACCCGGTGCCAAGAACCTCTCTGGAAAAAGACCTTGGCCCTGTGGCCATTGACGACGCCATTGCATCAGGTGCGCTCGAAGAGTTCGTGATTGCCCCTGGCGGCGTCAAAGAAAAGTGGCTCATGCGCAGGAACCATGCGTTGAGCATAGAGCACGAGGTGATGGTGATGCGCATAAGCGCGGAGCTGCACAGCGCAGGCATCACCAACTACATAATAGACAACTCCACAGGCCCTGACATAGCGGCGCGCATCGGCAGCAGGAACATAGCTGTTGAGTATGAGACAGGCAGGAAGAGCGCCGCTTCTACTGCAGCGATGCTCATGGCGCGCGAGAAGGAGTACGATGCAGTTGCCATGTTCGTGAACGATGCAGCGCTGAAGTTCTACAGGGACAACTTCGCAAGCGGAAAGATTGCGGTTTTCGGCGCTGCCGAGGCCGCCAATGCAGCAAGTCTGGTAGCAAGTGCCGCGGGTTCCAGATAAATATAACTATACCTATATCTGACCCGTCTTCATTGGCGAGTCAAAAATGTGGCAAACCATACTCAATACAATGCAAAACCTATACTTCTGCATCACGGGTATGGCTGACCTGACAAGCTACAGAAATCAAACTTTTGACGGCTCCTGTATTAAAAAGTTTTCAGCTAAAACAAATCTGGCAGTTCTGATGGTCGAAGTCAAAAAGCAACAGCCAGTCGCAGCGCTCAAAGCGGAGCCTATGACCGGCGCGCAGAAGCGCATACTTGCAGTGGTCATGATTGGCACGATGATGGCGGCAATAGACGTCACCATAGTGCTGCTCGCCATACCTGACATTACCACAGCCCTGCACACGAACCTCGCATCCAGTATCTGGGTCATCTTGGCGTACCTGCTGGTCACTGCAATACTGACGACGCAGCTCGGTAGGCTGGGTGACATCTACGGGCGCAACAGGATGTTCAAGCTCGGGTTCCTGGTTTTTACTGTAGCGTCAGGCCTCTCCGGCGCCTCGTTCAGCATCTACATGTTGATAGCGTTCAGGGTTCTGCAGGGGATAGGTGGCGCCTTCATGCAAGCGAACAGCGGTGCCATAATAGCAGACGCGTTCGAGCCACGCCACCGCGGCAAAGCCTTCGGGTTCACAGCATTGGGCTGGAATATCGGATCAATGCTCGGAATAGTGCTGGGTGGCGTGCTAACTACGTTCGCCGGATGGCCATACATCTTCTACATCAACGTGCCCATAGGTATAGTGGCGCTCTACTTCGCTTACAAATACATGAAGCCATCGCCTCGCCGGCAGGAGAACCTCGATATACGAGGTATGATTGTGCTCGCTGCATCGCTGCTGCTTATAACTCTGGGAGGCGCGGGCACAGCGTCAGTTGGCATAAGCACGGCTACAACCCTCTTTCTGGTGGCCGGCTTCGGTCTTCTGCCCGTGTTCGTGCTGCTAGAGAGGCACGCCAAGTTTCCCACGATAAATTTTGCGGTCTTCAGGAACAGGATACTCTCCAACTCTATAATGGCAGCGTTCTTCCAGAGCATGGGTTACATGGCCGTTGTATTTATCCTAATCATGTACCTTCAGGGGGTCAGAGGTCTAAGTCCCCTCAATGCCGCCTTGCTGCTCCTGCCAGGTTACGTGCTCAGCTCATTCACAGGTCCGTATATGGGCAGGCTCTCAGATAAAGTCGGTGCGCGGTCGATTGCCACTATAGGGGTATTGCTGATGCTGGCAGCTGTACTCGCCTACCACGTGGTGCTCACCGCCACGACGCCCTACTATATCATAGTGCTCGTGACTATACTGGGTGGTCTCGGTGCTTCAATGTTCTACCCGGCAAACAACAGTGCTGTGATGGCCAACGCGCAAGAGGGCTCGTACGGGGCAGCATCAGGTATACTAAGAACCCTATCGAACATAGGTACACTTGGAAGCTTCATAATAACGATAAGCATAGCCTCGCTCGCAGTGTCGAGGAACGTAGCCTTCCAGATATTCCTCGGCACGTCCGACCTTACTGGCCACATATCAACAGAGTTCGTCTCGGGCATACACGCAGTATTCATAATGTCGGCAGTGATACTAGGCATAGCGGCCGCGCTCTCGTGGCTCAGGGGCAGGGAGTCGAGGCAGGCGCATTCGCCCGCCCAATAATACTAATCAGTCTATCCTGACACTGGTGCTGCCGCTCTCGTCAGGATGCATCTTGTCGAGGATCACCTCAAGTACCCCGTTCTCGAACTTCGCCTTCGCGGACTTAGGGTTAATTTCAGTCGGCAACGGCACGCGCCTGTAGTAGCCTGACGAGGCGCGCTCGCTGTAGTAATAATTCTTGCCCTGCTGCTCCTTCTCGGCCCTGCCCTCCGCGCGTATCTCCATGCTATCCCTCGTCACGTTGAGCTTTATATCGCCCTTGCTTATGCCAGGCAGGTCAGCCACGACTCTTATGCACCTGCCATCGTCCATCACGTCTATCTTTGGGTTCCTGCCAAAAAACCTGTCGATGTTCCTGACAATCGGCCCGCCGAAGAACTCTCTCATGTACCTGCCTGTCGTCTCTGGTATGAAATCGAAGGGTCCCTGGCCCTCATACTTCGGCTCCTGCGCAGACTTGTTACTATCTCGCTTCTTCGCCATTCTACCACCATGCTGTACTATAGATGCTTGGTAATTTTACTTTTTCGGTTTATCCGCGGCACTACTCTTCTTATAATCCTATTTGTCAAAACTCTTTGATGGAAATGGCGGCACGAGCGCGAACCTCTACAGGCAATCATTACTCAGCAGTGGAGAGGGCGCTGTATTCATGCCTTCCTGCGCTGAAGCGCCAGCGCGTGCTTGTTGGGGGCACGGATTCTGTCCAGTTGGCGTTCTCGCTGAAGTCGAGGCACAAGGCCTTGAGTATTGTCGTGGTGGACAAGAGCCGGGCGCAGCTCCTGAAAGCCCTCAACCTTGCCAACAGGAAGGGCCTGCCAATGAGATTCATGGAGGGCCCATGCGACCAACTGCCGTTCTCTAATGAAGCTTTTGACATAGTCGTGAGCGGCAAGCCCCTGACTACGAGAAGCAACGTCAAGGGCATCCAGGCCCTCAACGAGTCCTACCGCGTGCTCCGCAAATCCGGCCACGTGGTGGTTATTGCGAAGGCAGCGAAGCACAACTTCAGCTTCACAATGGAAGGTGCCGGCTTCGAGAACGTCACGGAGAGCAGGAACGGCTTGCTGCACGTCTTCTCGGGCACGAAGATAAAGCCAGAGCAGATGCTCTCGCAGCCTGGGTGAATGGATGGGACTAAGGAGCGCCGATGCGACCACGATTGTACGCACTCTTCTAGTGGTGCTGCTAGCCTATATGGTCATAGTAAAGTTCAACGTCATCGTTGACATCGCACT
>DAHWAI010000012.1:0-15226 GCA_027327295.1 Microcaldota archaeon | reverse complement strand
GAGCTTGCGATGCACTTCGAGAACGCGAGGTATAAGGTGGTGCCGTCCGCCCGTTCTATGAAGATGAAGTCAATGAACAGGATCCGAAGCGCGAGGAAGTAGGCGTCAGTCCTTTACGCCTGTTGGCGTGACCTTTATCACGCACTCGCCGTCCGGCATGTTGGGTGAATCGACGAGCCTGACTATGCGCTTGTCCTCTTTGCTCTTCCTTAGATAGAGGCGTGTCGTGGCCGCGTGCGCCAATATGTTGCCGCCTATAGGTGTGGTCGGGTCACCGAAGAGTATACCTGGGTTGTCCATCACTTGGTTAGTTATGTAGACCGCCAGATTGTGCTTGTCCGCCAGGAACTGCAGCCTATGTATGTGGGAGTTGAGCTTCTGCTGGCGCTCACCCAATGCACCCCTACCCAGAAACTCTGACCTGAACAGCGAAGTGAGCGAATCGACTATTATCAGCTTTATGCCACGCTCCTCTATGACATTGTCGGCCCTTTCTATCGTGAGCATCTGCTTCTCTGAGGTAGCGGCACGCACGTAGACCACGCGCTTCAGCACCTCGTCCGGGTCGAGCTTCTGCGCTATCGCCATCTCGGCCAAGCGCTCGGGCCTGAACGTTCCCTCCGTGTCGACGAAAAGCACCGAGCCGTCGAGGCCGCCCTTGTCCTTGGGCAGCTGCACGTTGACCGCCAGCTGGAACCCAAGCTGCGACTTCCCGCTGGCGAACTTGCCGTATACCTCGGTTATTGCATTGGTCTCCACGCCTCCGCCTATGAGCGCGTCGAGGTCCTTCGAGCCTGTGCTTATCTTTCCGAGCTCAATCCTCTTCTTCATCACTTCGGTGCCGGTCTCGTAGTCTATAGTAGTAGCTTCTATCGCTGCCGCAACCGCCTTCTTCGCCGCCTCGACGCTGATGCCAGACAGTTCAGAGAGCTCATGGGGCGCTGAGGTGGCTACTTTCTCGAGCGTGTCTATGCCAGCGGCGCGCATCTTGTCTGCGGATGTGGGGCCGACGCCCGGCAGGTCCTCGAGCTCCTTCACCGCCTTCTCTTTCACCATAGAAACCAGCCCTCACCTACAGGTGATTATACGCAGCAAATGCTTATAAATGGTAGCAAGAGCTGCGCTTGCAGTCAAGCGTCAAAACCCAAGAATGAGTGCCAGCGCGCGCGAAGCGCGCTGGCAAGGCGACCAGTTCTTCACGACCTTCCTACAGTAGAGAACCCGTATTAGGATATACTAATGAAATATTTAAAAACCTTTCCAAATAGTGGAATAATCACGTTTTAAAGTACCAGAACGAGGGATAAATTTCCATATGCATGAAAGTATACTGCTAGTTTTTATACGTGCGCCGTGGAAGCATAAGCGTTGCGCGCCGGTTCTTTGCGTGCCAACTGCAGTGTTTACGATGAATTTCCTGACGCTCAACATAAACGCGATAGTCGCAGCGCTAGCCATGGGTATAGGGCTTATCTGGTTCGGCCAAAGCATGGGCGTCTTCTTCTTCGGCGTGATGTTCTGGTTCGTGCTGCTGTCGGCGATGGTGACTCTTGCTGGTAAGAGATTCAAACAAAATGCCGGGCTGTATGAGAAGAGCAGAGGTGTGCGCAACGTTGTCGCGAACGGCATGTGGCCGCTCATCATGAGCGCGCTGTTCTACGCAGCGCTCATCAGTGGACACATCCACTACGAGCTTTTCGCCGCGCTTGGGTTTGTCAGCTCTGTTGCAGCTGTGGCGTCCGATACGTTCAGCAGCGAGCTTGGAGTGCTGGACGGGCAGCCTGTGATGCTACTCACCCTGAAGAAAGTGCACAAGGGCACTTCAGGGGGCGTGACGTGGCTGGGACTGGTTGCAGGCTTCGCAGGGTCGGCGCTCGTGGCGGCGATGATGCTGGCCGTCTTGCCCGAGCTGCACATACTTGGCTTGAACAATGCGCTGCCGGCGTTTATTGCTGTGGTGCTCGGAGGCTTCGCCGGCACGCTGGTTGATTCGGTGCTCGGGTACTTCGAGGAGAAAGGTATCGGAAACAAATACACGTCCAACTTCTTCGGCAGCATCGGAGGTTCGCTCATTTGCCTTGCAGTTGCTGTCGCCATAGGGATATGATTAAGGTGCGCCAGCCGGGATTTGGACCCGGGTCGTCGCCTTGGGAAGGCGAAGTCCTACCAGGCTAGACTACTGGCGCGGGAAAAGCGGCTTACCTTATGTAGGACGGAGGCTTGTCGTCGCCCATCGGGCCCTGCATCTCTGCAGGAATCTGCTGTTCAAGCTCCTTGAGGGCTTTGGCCGTCTTTTGTATCATTGTGTCTAGGTTAGATGTGTTGATATCTAGGTCCAGATGCTTCGCGAGGAACATCAGGACCGCCTTCGCAGCGTATGGATCTACGTCGAGGAGGGCAGACTCCCCCATTAGGCAGATGCCGTCCATGCGCTCCATCCTGGCGAAGCCTATTATCATGCCGGCAGAGCCAAGTATTGAACCTTTTGACTTGCAGAACACAAGGCCGCTATCCTTGAACATGTCGATGACCTTCCTGCTGGTGGCGTTGGCGTATACCTCAGGGTTGTGGTTGACTGCGCCTGGAGTGCTGTAGCCTCCCAGCGTGTATATGAAGCTGCCGCCCAGCACGTCCCTGAAGAAGTTCACCACCCTGTGGTTCACGTCGTACTGGCCCTCGGGAGTCACTGCCTGGGTGTCACCCGTCAGTATTACAATGTCGCTCTTGGCACCCTTGCGGCGTATCACGTAGAACCGGTTGTCGACGAACCTGACCATGCCGTTCTTGCGCATTATTACCTGGTATGGAAACGACGGTGAATATAGCGTGGCTATGCGTTCTGCGTCGAACGCCTTTATCAGGTGCTCAGCCACTAGCTTGCCGACGCTGCCTATGCCTGGGAGCCCGACTATTAGCACGGGCTTCTTGAGCTTCGCGTGCTTCTTCACCCTTATCAATGTCTCTTTCATCGCAATCACGCACTTTGGAGCTGCAGTGTGTCGAGCACGCTCTCGCGCTCCTTCTTCAGCTTCTCCTTTTCCACAGATACTGTGGCATCCTTTATCTTCGATATGGCGTCGACCGCGCGTTTTATCTTGTTCTCTGCCTCGGCGTAGTCCGCACCTTCGGCCACCATGCGGTACTGCGGTGCGCTTATGTAGGTTATGCTGACCCCCAGCTTCTCAGCATGAGAGAGGATTTTGTTGAGCTCGGTTATGCCGCTCTGCGTGTTGGTGGTGGATAGCTTCACCGTGTACGAGACGGTCCTGTTCTTCACCTTCCTGCTCGCTTCCAGTATAGATACGAGCGCCTCCTTCACCTTCTGGGGGAGCTGCGATGCCTTGAACCTGTCGGTGTCTCCCAACGCATCTGTGACAAGCGAGGTGTAGCTGCCGAACTCAGAGATGGCGCCTGAGGAAAGCGCTTCCTTGCGCCTGTCCTCGCCAGCTTTCTTCACGGCCTGAAGGAATATAGCGTTGAGCCTGTGTTCCAGGTTGAAGGCATTGATCTTGACCTTCGAGTCCTTGGGCGTGACCTTCTTCAGCGAGATGTCTATGGTGCCCTTGTCGCGGTCTATGTAGATTACCTTGCATACCAGCTTCTGACCCTGGTGCAGGAACTCATGGATGTTCTTTATCCAGCCTGACGAAATCTCCCTGAGCGGCAGGAACGCCTCCGTGTCGTCGTACTCCACAAGCTTGCAATACGCGCCGAACTGCATGATCTTCGCTACTTGCACTATGACAAGCGTGCTTGGCGGCGGTACGTTGGTAAGTTTCGGCATCAACATCATTCCCAGCTGTTCATACCTTGAACTCCAGCTTCTTCTTGGTCCTGGAGCCCAGCACCCTCTCCACCTTGTAGTGGCAGGTGGTGCACTCCAATATGGCCTTCTGGCGCTTCGACGCCTTCTTCACCGTTGCCTGACCCTTGACCTTCCCATGGTAGCCCTTCAGCTTCCTGTTCCTGCGCCGCTTTCCGATGTTAAGGCCGCTCTCCTGCTTCTTTGAGTAGAGCACCACCTTGTGCTTCGTGTGCTCCTTACATTTGGGGCAGTAGACCGACATCTCCCTTGGTATTTTCATGCAATCACGTTGCGTTGTGGGCTTACACAGCCTCGCAAAGCTTGTTTGTTATCAAGTATTCCTCATCCTCAGAGCTGGCAACCTCGACGAATTCTGTCTTTCCTACTGGTCCTACCCTCTTTCCACTAGGCAGGAAGATTTCAGGTATGTCACAGGCGGCCTTGAGTGATTTCTTCTTGTCATTGCCTGCCAGGATCCGTTCGTCCACTACGTTTTCGTTGAACAGTTTTATAATTGAGTTGTAGAAATCCGTTTCCTCCTTCGCCACTGACTGCGGTATCTGCTTACCATACGCCACGTAGACCATTATCTTCTGTTTGCGGCGCTCGTATATAGATACCACAAGCCTTTTCGTGTTGGTCCGGGTAGTTTCAGCTTCTTCTGCATGTTCGGCGTCAAGCCCTGCAATGAATGTACTTATGTCTTTGTAGAAGGTCTTCGTCACTTGCTGGAGCTCGTTGGTTGCCTTCTCCTTTTGGTAGACTTCCCAAATATAATCGTATGTTATGCTTTCCATTTCATGGCACCCCACTGTTCCGGTATTTTTCCTTACACTTGAAACTCGAAGTGTGTGGGTTGTTTTGTTTCTTTTAGGGTATATATATAATTAACAACCGGCACCATTACCGGAACTGTGGGGTCCGGGTGTTTGATAGCGAGGAATGGATTTGAACCATTGATCTCCGGGTTATGAGCCCGGCGGGCACTCCAGACTACCCCACCTCGCTATGTATCAAACCAACAAGCCGGCAGCAACTTCGGTCAAGAATGATTGCACTACAATCTATTAAAATGTATCCGAAAGAACCCATCTACGCCAGCAGGAGATGGATTCACCTCCTATCCTTACGTGTCTGCAGGCTCTGCCCTTGCTTTGACCCATATTCTTCCGAGTCCAGTTCTGGAACGGCCTCAACAGCAGGGCTGGTGTCGGGCCCTCTAGCGAGCTTGTCTGCCTCTATCCTGTCTATCCGGCTTAGCATGTTGTTGCAGGAGCACTTGAAGCTCGCCTCGTATGCAGCGTCGAAGGTAAATATCAGCTTGTTGCCCGAATAGCACTTGTCGCATATATAATAGTCGTTGCAGTTCTCCTTGACAACATCACTTGTCTCGCTCATGCTTTTCACGTAGTCGAAGAACTGGCCTATCTTGTTGACGTTTATGTACCACGCGAACGAAAGCCAGCCATCTACGTTCTTTGATATGTTGTAATTCGTGATGCCGTACCCCTGCATTATGTTGAGTATGCGCCGCACGGCATTGATCTTCATATCAAGTTGCATGGCAATCTCTTCGTCGGTCTTAGGCTGTTCGAGCAGGCGCATCGCCTCTATGGCGCGCCTGCTCACATTCTTTCTGAGGTATGAGGACACGACTTCATCTCCCTCTATGCTGTTTATAACGCTAGAAGCCGCCTCGATATAAGCTGCTATGCTCTCCTGTTTGGCGTCTTTCTTGGGGGGTTGTCCTGCTGCCTTCCGTACTTGTGCGTGGCGTTGCGACCTGCTGATTGCCTTAGGTGCTGAATTGCCGGCGTGAACAGCTACCTTCTCCTTCGGATTCTTGGTTCTAGCCTTGACTTTCTTAGCGCTGGCCTTAATCTTCACATGCCTCGCTGCGCTAATCTTCGCAGCTCCCTGCCTCTTCTGGTTGCTGCTTTTATGGTTGTTCTTAATGGTTCTCATGCGTGTCGCCCTTTTCTGGTGCTGTGCTTTCCTGGGGTGCCATTTAGAGGCACGTCCGTTACTTTTTGCCATAGAATACGCCTTGCCTTTGCATTACTTATTTTGTTTTTTCTGGTATTTAAGCTTTGCGGCCACCGTTTCTCTCAGAAGGCGATACGGTATTTATATCTTTCTCCAAATCAGGCATTGTTCAAAAATTGCGATGTTTCGAACAGTTTCCCAACTTTTTGGACAGACTTACGCTGTCTATCTTTAAATTATGGGGACGCTGGGAGTCATTTGCCAATTGCATCGCGCCTTTTCGTGCTAAATGTCCAGACTAAAAAAGAGCATTGCATTGTGGCACAGCCTTATTAAACCCAATTATACAGATTTAGCATGGAAATTACATATCTGCTCGGACTCATCGGAAGCATACTGGTAACCGTAGCATATATACCACAGACTATCAAAACGCTTATGACTCGACACACTAAGGACCTTTCCTTTTCCTGGCTCTTAATTCTTACTGCAGGACTCTTAATGTATACAGTTTATGGAATCGCAATAAGCTCTATACCTGTCATAATATCGAGTGCCATCGGGGGGCTTCTTGTGATAATACTGCTTATCTTCAAGGTCATCTACAAATAATGCTTTCGTCAGCCATCCCTGGCTTAACTCAAGTATAAATACCTTTACCTCTAAAATTTCCCATAGCAAGCATGCTTATTCTGATGTTTGCGAAGTGAGGTTAATGAGTGCATACAAGTCGATGAAGAGAACGTTCATAAGTGAGTACAAAGAGCGCGCGCCGCAGTACAAGGAGCGCCTCATCACGTGGAACAGGCAGGCACCTGTCGTCATGGCGGGCAAGCCGACCAACATAGCTAGGGCGCGTGAACTGGGCTACAAGGCCAAGCAAGGGGTGCTAGTGGCCAGAGTTGCAGTGCGCAAGGGCAGGCGCATGAGGCCTGCCGTTGGCGGAGGACGCAAGCCCTCGAAGGCAGGCAGGTTCTTTTCACGGGCCAAATCGCTGCAGGTTATAGCCGAAGAGAAGGCAGCGAGGAAGTTTACCAATCTTGAGGTCCTAAACTCGTACTTTGTCGGCGAAACTGGGGAGAAGCGCTTCTATGAGATCATCATGCTGGACAGGTCCAACCCGTCGGTTACGGCTGACAAGCGGTTCGCTGCTGTTGTCGCGCACAAGGCAAGGGCGCAACGGGGTCTCACCAGCGCAGGCAGGAAGGGCAGGGGCTTAAGGGCATGACCATGCCAGACCGCGAGGGCGGCAGCTCCAAGCGCGTCTATGAAGCTGAAATCGTCGTGAGCAAGGCGCCAAGAGTCAGCTATTCCTCCATAATGGGGAGGATAAAGTCATACAAGCGCAGCACGGTCGAGATAAAGGAAACTGCTGGCACGTTCGCCGCAAAGGTGCGAGCTGCAGACGCGACCGCCCTGCGCGCCTCGGTCAACGCTCTGATGCGCGACATACAGGTAATAGAAGGGATTTCCCGCATAAAGTAACTACAGCATTCCGCTATTACGTGATGTGCTCGGTACCGCGAAAAAGTATATAAATGTGCACCCTTCAATACTACACGTCTAAGCTCTAGAATGCATAATGCATAATGCGTCAGTTCTCATGCTACGCGTTCTTCAGAGAGCATCGTCAAACAGTGTTTACAATGGCAGGCTCACTGCAATACTGGCCTAGGAGGCGCGCGCGCCGCAGGCTGCCGCGCACCCGGAACTCCCCGAAGCTGGCGGAGCCTCTGCTTTCCAACATAGTTGCTTACAAGGCTGGCATGGTCAGCGTAGGCGTTATCGACGACTCAAATGCCCCAACCGCTGGTATGGAGGTCGCGCGCGCGGCCACCGTGCTTGAGGTGCCGTCCATGCAGGTATACGGCGTAAGGCTCTACAAGCGCAGTGCAATCACAGGATACAGGGGCACGGCTATCGACGTAATGGACAGCAAGCTCGCTCTGAAGCTCGGCATGAAGACCGTGAAGAACGACGAGTCGAAGCTCAACGGCCTCAAAGATTCGAAGGACTACACTGACGCATGCGCGCTCGTGGCAGCATTCCCCAAAGGAATGGCGGTCGGTCAGCACCATCCTGTGAGGTTCGAGTGCGCCGTGGGCGGCAAAGACATCGCCGAGAAGATCGGCACACTGTCATCGATGCTCGGCAAGGAACTCAAGGCCAGCGACGTGTTCAAGAACGGCGAATACATAGACGTCGCGTCTGTGTCGACGGGCAAGGGGTGGCAGGGAGCAATCAAGCGCCACGGGGCGTCGAGGCAGTTCCACAAGGCAACAGCCAAGATCAGACACGTCGGACCCATCGGAGCATTTACCCCTGGCAAGGTACTTTACACAGTGCCGAGGGCGGGCCAGATGGGATTCAATTATAGGACTGAGCACAACAAGCGCATAATCAAGGTGGGCCAGAAGGGCAGCACCGAGGAGATAACGCCGAAGAGCGGCTTCCCCAACTACGGGAAGGTCGCGAACGAGTATGTTTTGGTCGACGGCTCGGTGCCAGGGCCTGCGAAAAGGCTCGTGCGCATCAGGAAGTCCATATCTTCAAGGAACGCCCCTGGCATAAAGGAGCTGAAGCTGGCATACATATCAAAGGACAAGTGATCGCATGGCAAGCGCAAACGTCTATTCAATCGACGGGAAGCCTTCGGGCAGCGTCGAGCTTCCAAAGATGTTCAACACTGAGGTCAAGCCCTGGCTGATAAGCAGGGCGGTGGTGGTGGAGCAGTCCAGGCGCATGCAGCCACAGGGCCATTTCGTTCTTGCAGGCATGCAGACGACTGCCACTTACTACGGCGCCATGATGTCGTACAGGTCGGGCAGGCACGTCGGAAGGGCCATAAGGCCAAGGGAAAAGTTAGGAGGCGGCTCGCAAGGGCGCGTAAGGCGCATACCCTCCGCAACGTCAGGAAAGCGCGCACATCCCCATCAAGTGGAGAAGCGCATCTGGGAGAGCATGAACGCCAGGGAGTACCACGGCGCGTTCGAGAGCGCGATAGCTTCGACAGCAAGCCGCAGCTACACCTCTGCAGCAATATCGAAGGACAGGCAGCTTCCGATAGTAGTCTCTGACGAGCTGGAATCGATAAAGAGGACGAAGGAGGCGCTGAAGGTATTCGAAGGCCTCGGCGTAAGCGCCAACGCCGCCATTGAGCGCTCGAGGAAGGGTTCGCGGCGTTCTGCCAGGCAGAGGCGCAGCTCGCACAGCATACTTATAGTTGTAAATGATGACAAGGGCATAGCCAAGGCAGCTAGCAACATACCCGGCGTGGAAGTGAGCACGCTCGCATCGCTCAAGGTGGGTCAACTTGCCCCTGGCGGCACACCGCACATTACTGCCATATGGAGCGAATCCGCCATCAGGAACGTTACGGAGGCCGTGAAGGCCAAGAAGGTGGAGAATTCAAGGTGACACAATGCCAACGCTCAAACACCCGATAGCCACGGAAAAGGCAATAGGGCTCATAACGAAGAGCAACGTGATAGTCTATATAGTTGACACGCGCTCTACCAAGAATGATGTCAAGAAAGAGTTCGAGAGGCTGTTCAGCGTCAAGGTGGCGTCAGTGCACACTGCCAACATGCCGAACAACACGAGGAAGGCGTTCATAAAGGTCGCGAAGGGCTTCAACGCGAGCGACGTGGCCATGAAACTCAAGCTGGTGTGACGAATGGGAAAGAAGCTTAGGCAGCAGAGGCGGGGCAAGGGCTCAGTGCTATACACCAAGCTACCCGGAACGTTCGACATAAAGGCAACGTACTCCAAGGGCCCGGCGTTCAGCGGTGCAGCCGAAGTAGTGCGCCTCATCAACCACACTGGCCACACAGCTCCACTCATGGAGGTGACATATGACGATTTCAGCACTGGCTACATGATTGCGCCAGAGGGCATAAGCATAGGCGACAGGATCCACTATGGCAAGACGTTCAGCGTCGGAAGCGTCATGAAGCTATCCGACATACCTGAAGGTGTGCCGATATTCAACATAGAATCGACTCCCGGGGACGGCGGCAAATACGTGCGCTCCGCAGGAGCGTCCGCATACATAGCCTCGCACATAAGCGACACAGCGACTGTGCTCATGCCATCCAAGGCGATGGTGACTCTTGCCGGCGACTGCAGGGCGCAGCTCGGCGTCGCGGCAGGCGGCGGCATGACAGATCAGCCGATAGTGAAGGCAGGCAAGGCCCACTACATGATGCACACGCTAAACAGGACTTGGCCCACGAACCGCGGTGTGAAGATGAACCCAGTGGACCACCCGTTCGGAGGCAAGCAGCACCACAAAGGTAAGAGCAGCATGACATCGAGGCGCGCACCTCCTGGCAGGAAGGTAGGTCACATAGCGGCGTCGCGCACAGGAAGGCGCAAGAAATAAGCTTAAGGTAAGGAATAAATAGGCGTAGACCGATAGAATAGACAGGTGTCATCATGGCAGATCGAATATCCAACACGGCTGTTAGCAGGGAGTCGGGCTACCTGTACTATCTCGGAAAGGACGGCTATGTGTGGCGCACGCCGATGCGCGGAAAGCGCGGAAGCAAGGAGCGCGTCTCGAACGAGAAGGTCTCGCGCGAAGATGGCTACCTGTACTTCATAGACAAGAGCGGCTACGTCTCCAGGGCGAAGCAGGCCAGAGGCAGAAAGGGCAGGTAATCTGCCCAAACATACAGGAAAGTAAATATACAGGCGATAATAAATGGCTGAAAGAGTTGCGTTCAGGGGCAGGATGCCCGCCGATGCGGCAGCGTTGAGCATGGAAGAATACTCCAAGCTCGTCAAGTCCAGGCAGAGGCGCTGGCTCTCGCGCAACTCTATCCAGTACAGGAAGCTGTACGAGAAGATAGCCGAGAGGATAGCCAAGGGAGTGCAGAAGCCGGTGCGCACGCACGTGCGCGACGCGCTCATACTGCCCTCCTGGGTAGGTATGGATTTTGAAATATACAACGGAAAGGAGTTCATGCGCGTGAAGATAGAGGCCAACATGCTGGGGCACAGGCTCGGCGAGTTCGCGCCCTCCACCAAACGCGTCCAACACTCTGCTCCTGGAATAAAGGCAACACGCGGCAGCAAGTTCCTGTCGCAGAAGTGACGGTGCTGACTGTGAAATACTCATTCAACGCGAAAGGCACGAGGCTCGCGCTAGCTGGAGCCAAGGATCTCAACGCCAGCTACAAGGATCTTGGCGCTGTCTGCGATTCGATACGCTATAAACCTGTCGACAGTGCGCTAGCACTCCTCGACAGCGTCGCAGCCGCTAAGGAGCCGATACTGTTCAGGCGCCACAACAAGGGTATGGGAGCGAGGCATGAACTCGGTGGCAGGAAGGGCAGGTACCCGAAGAAGTGCGCTGCAATGGTCAGGAAGGTTCTGCTAAACGCCGTGTCGAACGCCAGAAGCAAGGGCTACGACGAGTCGTCCCTCTTCGTGGTGCACGCCTCTGCGAACAAGACCCAGATTCTGCGCAGGAACCCGCCTAAGGGTATGCTTTACCACTCTGACAGCTACGGATATGCCGCGATAAGGCACAGCGACGTGGAGCTGGCGAAGGTCGAGATAGGCGTCGCGGAGCCGCTGGACGTCAAGATGAGCGCAAGGGCCTCATTGACTATGAAGAAGGAGCAGCGCGCAGCCGAGCACCAAAAGCCTGCAAGCGTCCAGAAGAAGCCAGTGAGCGCCCCGAAGAAGCCTGCCGCCAAGAAGCAGCACCCGGAGCGCCAGCAGAAGCCTGAGCAACAGAAGCCAGAGCCTGCCATGGCGGAGCCTGCGCAGCAGGCCGCACCAGCACAGTCCAACGAAGAGAAAAAGTGATGTTAATGGCAATAGAGAGGAAGTTCATAGAAGACGCCGTTATAAAGCTCAGCATCTCGAAGTTTTTGATGACGAACCTCACGAGGGCCGGCTTCTCACGCGTCGAGATACAGAAGACGCCTGTGCTGACGCGTATAACGGTGTATGTGCTCAACCCTGGCAGGGTCATAGGCAGAGCAGGCAAGACCATAGACGAACTTACCGAGACGATACGCAGGAAGTTCGCAGTCAACAACCCGCAGATAAGCGTTGTCGAGGTGGGTAACAAGATGCTTGAGCCTCTGCTGGTAGCGAAGGATATAACAGGAAAGCTTGAGCGCTCCATAAACTCGAGGAAAATACTGCAGCAGACCCTCAGGGGCATAATGGAGAACGGGGCGCTGGGCGCAGAAATAATCATGAGCGGCAAGCTCGCAGCCAAGGGCGCGCGCGCGAAGACAATAAGGAAAAGCGTCGGTTACATACCAAAGGCAGGAGACGTCACATCGCTGGTTCTCCAGGGAGACGCCACTGCTTATCCGAAGTACGGCGCAATAGGCGTTCGCGTGCGCATAGTGCCGCCAGGCACAAAGTTCCCAGACCGGGAGATCAAGACTATCGAGGTTCCGAAGTCGATACTCAACGGCTGAGCAAACCCGAAAGGAGCAGCAAGGCTTTTATTGTGAGCGAGCCAATCCCCCTCGCAATCCCCACAGGTTGCGGTGCTGTAGAATGGTAACATGGGTTACATAATACTCACATCGATAATAGCGTTCCTGACTATGTTCGTGCCAGGCGAGCTTCTCGCGCTGGCGCTGCTCAGGAAGACGCGCCTCTCACTCTTCGAGATTACGGTAATAGGCTTCATCTTCGGACTCATTGCCCCTGCAACTCTCACATGGCTTGAGTCCTACGCGATGAACGCCGTACATGCATTCACGTTCTCGCTCGGGCTGTTCAACGCAAACGCGCTAGTTCTCACGATAATCGGGCTCATACTATGCGTGCAGCAGGGTGTCTTCTCGAGCTTCGGCATCGGAAACGTTCTGCCCAAGCGCAGGGCCGTAGTCAAGGCGGAGCGCGCCGAACTCTCTTCAATAGAGAAGGAGACGGAGCGCACCATCAGCCAGATACGCGCCGAACTCTCGCAGTTTACATCTGCCAATGGCATAATAGAGAAGCACACGAAGGAAGAGGACGAGCTCAAGTCCAGGCACGCCCACGAGGTGCAGGGCGTCAGCCTCAACGAGCAGGACAGGGCACGCATAAACGCCCTCCACAAGGACGAGGAAGAACGCCTCGAGCGCGATCACAGGCAGGAGGAGCGCATACTTCTCGACAGGCTCAGGTCGAGCGTTGAATCCGAGAGCTCAGGCCTTGCCGCGAAGGAACATACTGGATTAAGGATCAACTGGGTATGGGTAGCGCTCCTGGCAATAATGCTGCTTACCTTCGGCACCCGCATGCTCAGCGTGGGAATAACGCCGAAGTTCTTTGAGTTCGACCCTTACTTCGACATGATTGGCGCCCAATCAATACTGACGTTCGGTTATCAGGTATTGCACTCACCCAGCGCATGGCCTGTCGAGCCTGCCGGCACTGTCATGCGTATACAGCCCCTTGTACCGTACCTTGAAGCATACTGGTACTCCCTGGCGAACAACATCGGTCCGCACTTCACCACTTTCAGCACGACGCTGATGAGCTATGTCGGAGGAGTATATCCGCCGATAACTGCGGCGCTCCTGGTCTTCGTCGTCTTCATACTCCTGTACTATGAGTATGACAAGTACATCGGCCTCATAGGGGCGGCGCTCGCTGCGACGATGCCGGTGCTGCTCAGCACCTTCATATCCGGCGAGCAGCTGCTAGAGCCATGGGGTATATTCTCGCTCTTCTTCTTCTTTGCGACGTACATGCTCGCGATAAAGGACATGAAAAGCACGAGGCTCGCTGTACTTGCAGGCATAGCCTTCGCGAGCACGTTCCTCGGCGCTCACTACTACACGGTAGACGCAGGCGTGCTCGGCATCTACATACTGATACAGGGCGTGATAAGCGTCTTCAGGCGCGACCTCCACAGGGACTTCTTCCGCATGAACATCATAGTCATAGCAATCATAACGCTCTTCCTGGTGGCGTATCACCCGTACCACGCAACGCTCACGGGCCGCATACCGCTCATACTGGGCATACCTCTTACCATAGCACTCCCGATATTCGCGCTCGTGCTCGTGGCCGTATTCGAGTACGTTCCAAAGCTACTCAAGAGCTGGGGCATACTCTTCAAGCGCACAGACTTCAAGGCGTACCTCGCATGGTTCATAGTGCTGGCAGTAATACTGCTGGTCGTCGTGTTCGTGACACCAGCCGGCAAGCCGCTGAAGGCATATCTCAACCTCAGCGCGAAGTTCACATCTCCGTCGTCGCCGCTCTTCATGACAGTAGAGGAGTACATACCGACTGGACTGTTCTACAACTTCGCAGCGCAGGGCATAGGTGTGGTAGGTGCAAGCATAGGCGGCGTTCCTGTGATACTCTGGCTGTTCACCATAACGGCGATACTGCTAATACTGATAATGGTCTTCTACAGGAATCGCAAGACCGGCATCTTCTATCTCGCCATAGCCCTGCCGCTTATGTTCGCGGGCTTCTCGGAGGTCAAGTACCTGCCCCACATGGGCGTCGTGTACATACTGTTATTCGGAATAGTGCTGGGCGAAACGGTCTACATAGCCAAGAACGGCCTCGACCTGAGTATGAAGCGTCTCAAGCACCCGTCTGATGCACCGGTGCCTGGCCACGAGGTCAACAACCTGCTCATAGTGCTGGCCCTAACCACCGGCATATTCTTCGTTTCCAGCCTACTCGCCTTCGCGTTCCTCTTCGCACTCATATTCATGCACAAGCTCGACAGCCAGAGGAAGCGCCTCTGGGCCCTCATAGTCGTGCTGCTTGTTATAGAAATCGCAGCCGTGCTGGTTAACGGTTCGCCCATCATGGGCGAGAGCGCATCAATAATCCAGGCCTTCTCGGCGGCCTCGCTGCACGCCTCCAACCCTGCAAACGCCTGCTCCATACTCTCGGTCACGAGCAGCACGGGCTACGACCTGTACTGCAACGTCGTGCCCGCCTACTGGCTCGCTGCGACCTCATGGATGCGCCAGAATATCGGGCCGTACGCGCCCAGGGTGCTGGCATGGTGGGATTACGGGGACTGGATAAACTGGTTCGGCAACACGAACGCTGTGATCAGAGGTGACAACGCCAACGTCACAGAGGACTACGCCACAGCAGCCAGCTTCGTCTTCGGGAGCAACGACAGCTTCGGCCCAAGCGTCCTCGCAAACATAATGAACCACAACCAGACAAAATACGTCCTCTTCGATTCCGGGCTGACCCAGAAGTGGCAAGCCCTCGACTTCCTGGCATGTGTTGACGTCAACGCCACCTCGCGCGCCTATGCTATAGCGCAGGGTCCGGTGCAGAACCCTCCCGTGCCTTTCGCGCTGGGTACCTCGCCATGCGAGCTCAAGCACGATCCGGTGTTCGTCTTGGTGCCTCTGGCGGTGCTCACGAACAGCAACGCCACCTCGCTGAGCTACTACTGCTCTATATCCAACAGTACCAACACGTACA
>DAHWAI010000009.1:0-4487 GCA_027327295.1 Microcaldota archaeon | reverse complement strand
GCTGTTCTCCTTGGCGACGAACTTCACTGTGCCGGTAGCCGGCGCAGGCACCTGCACGACCGCCTTGTCCGTCTCGACCTGCACTATCGGCGTATCTTCTTTTACTTCGGAACCGTCCCTGACAAGCCACTTCTGCACATGGCCTTCGGTTATACCTTCACCTACATCAACGAACTTAAGTTCCTTCATAATCACACCGAGAGCATCTTGTCTATCGCAGCACCTATCCTGTTCGCATTTGGAAGGTAGTACTGCTCATACGCTGGGAACGGATACGGAAAGCTCGGCGAGGCCACACGCATTATCGGCGCGTCGAGCTCGAACATCGCCTTCTCCGCTATCCTGGCGGAAACCTCGGCCCCCACGCCGAAGCTCGTAGGCGCCTCGTGCACCACTATCACCTTGCCGGTCTTCTTCGCGCCCTCAAGGATTGTTTTCTCGTCCAAGGGGTTTATGGTCCTGAGGTCTATCACCTGCGCTGATACCTTCTTCTTCTCCACCACTTCGCTGACTATGCCAGTCATAGTGCCGTATGTTATTATGGTCAGGTCGTCGCCCTCCCTTAACACGCTGGCCTTGCCTATTGGTACCTCGTACATCGAGTCGGGCACTTCCTGCTTGAATAGTCTGTAGAGCTTCGTGGGCTCCAGGAACATGACCGGGTCGTTCATGTGCGACGCCGCGATGAACAGTCCCTTCGCGTCGTATGGCGTCGACGGCTCGACTACCACAATGCCGCCGGGATGCGCGAAAAAGGCTTCCGGGCTTTCTGAATGGTGCTCGAGCGTACGCACGCCGCCGCTTACGGGCGTGCGTATTATTATAGGCAGGCTCATCGCCGACCTGGTCCTCGCCCTGTACCTTGCAGCGTGGTTGACGAGCTGGGCGAAAGACAGGTACATGAAGCCCGCGAACTGCAGCTCCGGTACGGGGTGCAGGCCTGAGAGCGCCATGCCTATCGCAGCGCCAACGATGCTCGATTCGGCGAGCGGCGTGTCTATTACGCGGTCCTCGCCGTACTTCGCCATCAGGCCCTCAGTCACGCGGAACACGCCGCCGTCCTTGCCTATGTCTTCTCCAAGCAACACCATATCCTTGTTCTCCTGCATGCAGAGGTCCATCGCGCTGTTTATGGCGCTGACCATGTTTATCATCATTCGACCACCCAACCTAGTTTAGCCTTGCCAGAAGTTCGCGGCTATCGCCTCGTCCTCTTCATTCTTCAGCACCTCAGGCATGAAGCTGTACACGTTTTCGAACATGCTCTTTGGATCGGGCTTGAACTGCTCCGCTTTCTCCACAGCCGCATCTATGGCCTTCAGGTTTTCGTCCTGCATCTTTGTTTCGAGTGCGTCACTCCAGAGCTTCTTCGACTCGAGGTACTTCCTCACCCTCAGGAGCGGGTCCTTCGGCTTCCACGCATCGACCTCCGCATCGGACCTGTACTTGGTTGGGTCGTCGGCAGTGGTGTGCATGCTCATCCTATAGGTGAGCGCCTCTATCAGCGTCGGCCCGCTGGCACTCTCTTTTATAGCGTCGCTCACCGCCTTGTATACTGCAATGACGTCGTTGCCGTCTACCTGTATGCCCTTGATGCCCGCTGCTATGGCCTTCTGCGCAAGCGTCTGCGCGGCCGACTGCTTGCTTCTGGGTTCGGATATTGCCCACTGGTTGTTCTCTATTATCGTCACGAGCGGCAGTTTGAAGACGCCTGCGAAGTTGAGGCTCTCGTAGAAGTCGCCCTCAGATGTGCCGCCATCTCCAACGTATGTTATTGTCGCGGCGCCGCTCTTCCTGTACTTCTGCGCGAATGCTATTCCGGCTGCGTGCGGCATCTGTGTTCCGACAGGCACAGCAACTGGCAGCCCGTTCACGCTCTTCGGCACGCTGTTTCCCTCCTCGTAACCGCGCCAATACATGAAGAATTTGTCAAGTGGGAAGCCCCTCGCCATGTACACTGCGTGCTGCCTGAAGTTTGGCACGAATACGTCGTCGGGCCTCATTGCGAATGCGCTGCCTATCTGCTCCGCCTCCTGGCCGACGAGCGGCGCGTAAGTCACGGCGCGTCCCTGCCTTTGCAGGCTGAGCACCTTGGCGTCCAGCTGCCGCGCCATGCTCATCTTATTGTACATCTCCACGATTGTGGTGTCCTTGAGATCCTTCGGGAAAAGGCTGGCGTCTATGTTCCCGTTCTCGTTCATGACCTGCATGTAATAAACGTTCGCGTTGAAGACGTCTTTCAGCATTACATCGCCCGGCTTGCCTATATCACTGCCATGGTATATTAATGTTTTTGGAACGCAAAATGGAGCGCAAAACAATTACAGCGCTATTATAGTCTTCGTGCGCATCACCCCTTCCTTCGCGTCTATATGTTTCAGGAGCATGTTTCCGAGGTGCTCAGTGTCTTTCGCCACGACCTTGATTATTATGTTTGCGTCGCCGGTTATCGCGTAACTCTCATAGATATAAGGTATGTTGAGGGGTTAGTCCAGCAGTTTCTTCTGCGATTTTTCCAGCCACCGTTTGAACAGAATCAATAAAAGAGTTGATAGCTTTAGCATTATAGTGGTCGCATGGCATACTCGCACGTTTCTGATACACAGAAGGCCGTCGGCAAACACGTTGCCCTGCGCGGCTGGATACACAGGAAGAGGGAGAGCGGAGGCATAGCCTTCGTAGTCATTCGGGACCGCACTGGCATCATACAGGCAGCTATAAAGAAGGCCAACGTCAGCGAAGCCTCCTGGAAGGCAGTCACCGAGGCCTCGATCGAGTCGAGCATAGAGCTGAAGGGCACCGTCAAGGCTGACGAGCGCGCACCGACTGGCTTCGAGATAGAGGCAACGGACTTCAAGCTTACTAATGCGTCCGAGCCGTTCCCGATAACGGAGTACCAGAGCACCGAATTGCTTCTTGACAAGCGCCACCTCTGGCTCAGGAGCACGAAGATGGTCAACATAATGAAGGCGCGCGCCGACATATTCAGGTATGCGCGTGCGTTCCTTGACAGGCAGGGGTTCTATGAGATTTCGCCTCCTTTGATAACGAAGGCGGGCGGCGAGACAGGCTCGCAGATGTTCGAGGTTGATTACTATGGCCAGGGGGCTTACCTCACTGAGTCGTCGCAGCTCTACGCGGAAGCGATGATTTATTCGCTGGAGAGGGTCTACTCGTTCGTCCCGTCGTTCAGGGCTGAGATGTCACGGACCACGAAGCACCTCTCAGAGTACTGGCACCTGGAACCAGAGATGGCGTACTTCACCAACGAGCAGAGCATGAAGCTGCAGGAGAGGCTCGTAAGCAGCATGGCCAACCAGCTCGCGAAGCACGGCGAGGAGACACTCAAGGCTCTTGGCGCGGACCGCGAGGCGCTGCTCAAGATAAAGCCGCCGTTCAAGCGCATAAGCTATGAGAAGATGCTTGAGATCCTCGCAGACAAGGGCAAGAAGCTGAGCTGGGGCGACGACATAGGCGTCGAGGAGGAGCGCCTGCTGACGGAGGACGAGGAAAAGCCCGTTTTCGTGGCTTACTGGCCGAAGGAGCTCAAGCCATTCTATATGCCAGTCAACCCGAAGGACGAGCGCACGGTTCTGTGCGCGGACCTTCAGGCGCCGCACGGCCACGGCGAGATAATAGGAGGCAGTCAGAGGATATGGAGGTATGAGGAGGCGATGGAGCGCTTCCGCGAGGTCGAAAAGGCCAAGGGCGTCAAGTTCAACATGGACAACTACTCGTGGTACATTGACCTGCTGAAATACGGCTCCGTGCCCCATTCAGGATTCGGCACAGGAATGGAGCGCATAATAAAGTGGATGCTGGGCCTCGACCACATACGCGACGCAATACCGTTTCCCCGCATGTCGAACCGGCTCGCTCCATAAGAGGCTGGATCGGCGCGACTACCGACGTGCGGCTACAATACCTATCAGCGGGCAGCCTGCAGCTATAAGCTTCTTGCCGGCTTCGGTGAGGCTGTACCTGACCCTCACTGGCGACGTCGTACCCACGGTTCTATTCACAAGCCCTTCCGAGCCGAGCGCCTTGAGCACCGCAGACAGCGTCCTTGCCGTCAGGCCGGACTGCTTCAGTATCTCGTTGTAGAACATGCCGTCCGTCTGCAGCGACACTATCTCGACCACAGCCATCTGCCAGTTGGCGTGCATAGCCTTCCTGACAGACCCTTCGGTCATCTTCTCCTCTGCCATCACCTTCACGACTGGACAGGACTTGGAATACTCCACTAAGTCACCATCAAAACATTTGCATTCAGTGAAGTGCATCCAAATATTATAAAGGTTGCGCAAATGTATGGGAATATACTCGCAGTGCAGACATATACCGCGGCGGAGTGCAATGGATAAATACATATGGTTTGAAGGGTATGTAGTGATAAAATGACATTCGTGGATCCGCTGTCTGTGATGCTGTTGGCAGCTGGAGCGAGCACGCTCCTACTAGCGATATACGCGTTTATGGCGGCCCGG
>DAHWAI010000028.1:0-8792 GCA_027327295.1 Microcaldota archaeon | reverse complement strand
AAGACCCTTGCAATGAGCGACGGCAAAAACATCTTCGCTGCCCTCGGCGTGCATCCGGAATATGCTGGCATGCCGGACGATGAACTGGAGAAGAATATCGCGCTCGCCAGGAGCAACAGAAAATCCATAATCGCGATAGGCGAGATAGGGATAGACAAGAAGTATGCAGGAACGGATGCTGCGCTGGAGCGGCAGAAATACGTCTTCTCGAGGTTTGTTGAGCTGGCTGTGGAGCTCGGCCTGCCCGTGTGCGTGCACTCGAGGAACGCGCTCGACGAGATATTCATGATACTGGAGGAGAAGGGCGCAAAGCGCGTGCAGCTGCATTTCTTCGAGGGGGACGAAAAGATGGCTATTGAGGCAGAGTCGCGCGGCTACGCGATATCAGTGCCGCCGATGGAATCCAGCAGGAGGATGCGCGCGATAAAAGCGGTCTCCATGGCGAGCCTGCTGGCTGAGACTGACTCGCCAGTGAACGGCTCTGTGCCCCGTGACGTTGAGAAGTCTATAAGAATCATAGCTGCGGCGAAGGGCGTGCCGTTCGAGGATGCAGCCGTTACCCTGGTACAGAACACTAGAAGGTTCTTTAATATTGGCGTGGCAAGTCTTATGCGCTGAGGGCCCGTAGCTCAGCTTGGACAGAGCAGCAGCCTTCTAAAGGGATTACCTGCAAAAGGATTCCATTAAGAAAATGAAGAAAGCTGACGGTCGCGGGTTCAAATCCCGCCGGGCCCGCTGTACGTCTGCCGCAGAAAAAGCTGCAATGTATGAGATGGAGAGCTCTATATTGGCTGTCTGCGCCCCCCACGCTTCCTTTGCTTCTCGGTCCGGGCTGTCGGAAACTCTGACGTGAGATCTTCTTCCGGCGGCGCGTCCATCCATGTCTTTATGTACGATGCGATGTTCCTGAAGGGCTTGCTGAACCTGTCCGTGAGCTCGTACACAGTGTTCTCGTGGCTCAGGAGCCCGAGCTGCACCGCGAAATCAAGGTAGCGCTTGGCCGTCGCTATAGGTACCGCTTCTGGGACGTCCTTCAGCTTCAGCTTCCTCGTCTTCTTTACTTCCAACAGAAGGATGGCAAACCTATACGCTTCCGTTTCGTTGTCAAAAAAAAGCTTCGCTATCTCTCTTACGCTGACGTTCTTCAGCTTCTCCTTGAACGGCGCATCCTCGAATTCCCAATACTTTATAGACATCGTGACCCCTGGAGGACCTATTACCCACTTCTTGTATATGCTGTTGAGCCTATTTATAAATATTGCTGAAAATTAAGTCATTTACGTAAAATTCCGTATTTTTCGTCGTAATTCCGAGATTTTTGACATATCACTTTTCCTTGATGAAAGTAACAGTATCGCCGTCCTTCAGCACGTGGTTCACCCCGACGCGCTGGTTGGAGAACTTGACACTGGGGCCGTCGACGTATGCGCACTTCAGCTCGTCGACAACAGCAGTGTGGAAGCGCTTGGCAAGCTCACCCACTGTGAAGCCCTCCACCGCAGTGACAGGCGAGCGCTCCTTGCCGGACCTCGGCTTCAGGTAGACGCGCATAAGCCCGGCATTGGCGTAGATGCTGCGCGTGAGCATGTCTAGAGTTGGCTTGCTCAGCGCGCTTATCGGGAGCACGCTCATACCATAGCGCTTCTCCATGGATTCCGCTATGGACGCGAAGCCATCGTTCGTGTCTATCTTGTTGAGAGCTATTATGGCGCTGACATAGCATGACCTGTTGGAAAGCAGGCCTATCAGCTCATCCTCGCCGACTTTGTTCCATATGCGCACCACCGCATTGTATATACCGAACCCGGTGAATATCGTGCGCAGTTCTTCGGTGTCCATACCTGATCTGTTCACCTCGAACCGCAAACCTATGTACGCGTCTACCTCGCGCACCTGCACCTCGGGCTTTTCCTTGTTTACGTACACGTTGAGCGATCCCAGTTCAGAAAGCAGCATGTCAAGCTGTGCAATGTTGTTTATGTCTATCACGAAGACTATGAGGTTCGAGACGCGTATCTGCGCGACAACGCTTGTCCCTTCACCAACGCCCGCGTGCGCGTTCTCGATAAGGCCAGGCATGTCGAGAACCTGTATGTGAGCGTCGCGGTAGACCATAGTACCAGGTATTATGCCGGTTGTCGTGAAGGCGTACGGAGCGGTCTTAGAGCTAGAGTTGGTGAGCGCATTGAGTAGCGAACTCTTCCCGGCGCTTGGGAAGCCAACGAGCGCCACTGTCGCGTCGCCGCTCTTCCTGACAAAAAATCCCTTTCCATGGACGCGCTTGCTCGCTTTTATCACGTCGCGGCGCGTCTGCGCTACCTTCGAGCGCAACACCGCCAGGTGCTTGTTTGTCGCTTTGTTGTCCTTTGTCCGCGAAAGCTCTTCCTCAAGCTCATCCAGCCTTGATTCGAGCGTCTTCTTGTCCGCCATCCAACCAATTCAATATACAAAAGTAAAAGCGCATATACCTGCATATTTATACATGGATATTTTATAGACGCATTTAGTCTGTATATTTATATACTTGCCGTTATAACACTAAAAATGTTACCAAAGTGAGGAAAATGGCAAAGAAAAAGAGCAAGAAGAGCGCAAAGAAGAAAAGCTCGACGAAGAAGAGAAAGAGATAATCGGCCGCTTTGGCCCGATTAGTTTGTTTTTTTATTTTTCTCTTTCTCTTTTATGCTCATTTTCCGTCGTATTTTGTTGCTGCTGCAGCTCTTTTTATGCACCCATCTTGGCGAAGAACTTCTTCATGTTCCTATCGTTCTTCATCATGTTGAACGACTTCTTCATCTTGTTGAAGTCGGATACGAGTTCGCGCACGTCCTGCTCTGTCAGGCCGCTGCCCTTCGCTATGCGCGCCACGCGGCTGTGTTCGTGAAGTAGCCGCTCGTTGTTGCGTTCCGTCTTGGTCATCGACGCGATTATTATTTTGTACTTGGCGAGCTTGCCCTCGCTCTTCTCTACAGCATCCTTTGGCATATCCGACATACCCATCATACCTAGCACGCTCTTGAGCGGACCCATATTGTTGAGCGCCTTGAGCTGCGTGTAGAACGAGTCTATGTTGAACTTCTCTATGTCCATCTCTTCAGGGTTTATGCCGGCTTCTGCTATGGCAGTCTGCACGCGGTCGACGAGCGAACCTATGTCAGGTATGCCGAGCAGGGACCCGATGAACTTCTCTGAGTTGAAGGGCTCTATGTCCTTCATCTTCTCGCCGGTGCCTATGAACATCACGTGCGCCTTCGATGCGTTGGCAGCGCTCAGCGCGCCGCCGCCTTTGCCGGAGCCGTCCATCTTTGTCACGACGACGCCGCTTATCTTCACCGCGGCATCGAACTCGCGCGTCTGCCTGCCGGCCACCTGGCCTATGTCGGCGCTGACGACTAGCACCTTCATGTCGGGCTCAAATGCTTCGTTGACGTTCTTGAGCTCACTGATCAGGCCGGGGTCAAGGGCGTTCCTGCCGCTCGTATCGCATATTATCACGCGCTTGTCCTTGAGCGCCTCCATGCCTGCCTTCGCTATCTTCGCTGCATCGGCCTCACCCTTGATTCCAAAGAACGCTACGTTCGCCTGCCTGGCGAGCGTCTCGAGCTGCTCGTACGCGGCTGGCCTGACAACGTCACAGCATATGACGCCGGCGCTCAGCCCTCTGTCCTGGTAAAACTTCGCAAGCTTCGCTGCCGTAGTGGTCTTGCCGGAGCCGTAGAGCCCCATGAGAAGCACCCTCTGCTTTCTGAGCTCTGGGGTGTACGATGCGCCGACGAGTCTGACGAGCTCGTCGTAGACTATGTTGGTTATGTAGTCGCGCGGAGCAAGACCTGCGGGGGGCCTGCTCTTGAGCGCCTTCTCCTCTATACTTTTGGTAAGGCTGAAGACCAGCGGCACCTCTATGTCCGCGGTGAGCATTGCCTTCTGCAGCTCCTTGTTGAACTCGCGTATAGTCTTGGCGTCTATTATGGTGGCTCGCGATATCTTCGCAAGAGCCTGCCGCAGTCCTTCGCCCAGATCCATGAAAACCAGCTCCGTAAGCCTTCGTATTCTATTTGTGAGTTATAAAGCTGTATGCCTTTATACTAATGTATACCACAGGTCTTCGCATGAAGCTAGTCATAGCGCAGTCGAACCTCACGCTCAAGGGTGGGGCTGAGCGCGTATTGCTAAAGATAGCGCAGCGCTACGACGCTAAGATATACACCGCAGAGTACGACCCTAAAGCGACGTTCTCCGAGTTCTCGAAGCTAGATGTGGAGGTAATAGGGAAGAAAGGCGTAGGAGACTTGCTTCCTTATGGCAGGGTCATGCAGGGCCTCAAGTACGGACTGGCGTTCTACAACTTCAGGCTCAGGGACGACTACGACGTCATAAACGCTCACGTGGCGCCAGCCCACTGGATACGCAACAGGAACGAACGCGTGCTCTGGTACTGCCACACACCGTTGCGGGACATCTATGACCTGTACAGGTTCAGGATGGCGCTCAAGACACCCCTGCAGCGGCCCGTCTACCGTGTCGGCGCAAGCATCGTACGCAGCATGGACCAGAAGGTGGTGAAGCGCATAGAGCTCATAGTGGCGAACAGCTCAAACACGCAGGCAAGAATTAGCAGGTACTTCGGCAGGAGCGCGCAGGTAATAAACGGCGGCATAGACTATGAGGACTACTCCAACAGAGGTGATGGAAAGTACTTCCTGTACCCGTCGCGTATATCACCCAACAAACGCCAGCTCTTCGCGATAGACGCCTTCCGCTTATTCAGGCGCGTCGCCGCGCTGAGGAACTACAGGCTGATAATAGCAGGGCCAGTGTCAATGGACCCGTTCTACAGAAAGTACTACGATGAGGTAGTAGCTAGGGCAGGGAAGGTGCCTGGCGTAAAGATATTGACTGACGTTCAAGAAAGGCAGCTAAAAGAGCTTTATTCCAAGGCTACTGCTGTACTCTACCCGCCAATAAACGAGGACTACGGCCTAGTACCGTTGGAAGGCATGGCCAGCGGCAAGCCAGTCATAGCGAACGACGAAGGAGGACCAAGGGAAACTGTCCTCGATGGGAAGACCGGCTTCTTAGTGGGCGACGAGAAAGGTATGGCAGCTAAGATGAGATATGTCGCAGAGCACCCGAGCATCGCTGAAGATATAGGAAGGCGAGGGATGGCGAGGGTCAGAAAGCACTATTCGTGGAGCGCTTTCTTCAGGAGCTTCGACAGGTCGCTCAGGAAGGTAAAGAAAGAGTAGGAAGCGCTGCGCCCGTCACTTCGGCTTCTGGTCTTTAGCCGGCGCCTTTACCAGAGGGTTGAGGGATATCACGTACTTGGACATGATCTTCGCAGCGTAGTCCAGGACGCGCCTTATGTTGGCCTCAGTGTTGGCGCCTGTGCATATCATCTTCCCGTTCTTGAATAGTATTATCACAGCCTTCGGCTCCGTAACCCTGAAGATGGCGCCGGGGAACTGCTCAGGCTCGTAGTCTACAGCCCTGACCTCCTTCGAAAGTGTGAACAGGTCTATGACGGCGTGGAGATCTGCGCTGACCACGATGTTCTGTATCTTTATCTTCGGGTTCTCGAGACTACCCGTTGGTGCCTCCTTCTTCTCCTTTTTGCCAGCCGTTTAACCACCAATAACCAGTAAAGTAGAGCTTATTAAGCTTTAGATAGAAAGCTTTAAATATGGTCACATGAGGGTGACGATAATAGGAGCTGGCGTGATAGGCCTCGTATTGGCCAAGGAACTGGCAGGCAGCGGCATCGACACGGTAGTGCATGATGGGAAGAAGAGCGTCGAGGACGGAGCAAACAAAGCTTCTGGCATACTCTCGAAGACGGGCCTTAGCCGCATCGGCATCGACTACAGGAGCGCTATAGTGAATGATTTGGATGGTGCAGTTCTGCACGCCGGCAAGGAACGGCTTGTCATAAAATCCAAGGCGACGCAGGCGTACATACTAGACAGGGCGAGGCTCGTCTCTATCTGCAAGACAGAGGCCGAGAGGGCTGGCGCCGAGGTAAGGCTGGGTGAGAGGCTGGAACGCCAGGAGCTCAAGGAGCTTGCTGCCGACAGTTCAAACATAGTCGTTGGCGCGGACGGCGCTGTATCGACTGTCGCGTCAGCCTTCGGCTTCCCCCCTATAGGTGAGTACGTCCTGACATACAAGGCTGAATATGCTGGCGCGGACGTGCAGGACTGGCATTCTGTGGAACTATTCTTCGCCACTGGACATTCACACAGGTTCTTCGGCTGGGCGGCACCGTATGCGGGAAGCGAACTCGAGCTTGGTATAGGCACGAGCGACAGGGGCAAGCGCAGCAGCTCAGATGCTTTCGGCAACTTCATCAAGAACAGGGAGGTGAGCTCCATGATAAGTAAGGCCAAGAGACTGGATGGTCACGCGAGCATGATACCGCTTGAGGCCAGGCGCATGACGGCGCGCGGCAATGTGCTGCTCGTGGGCGACGCCGCGGGACAGGTGAAGGCAACCACTGGCGGCGGCATAATATTCGGCACCTCGTGCGCCAAGATAGCAGCCAAAGCCATAGCGCGCCATGCGGAAAGGGGCACCCCGCTCTCTAGTTACGAGAGCGAGTGGCGCAAGGCGTACGGCATGGACCTCAAGCTGCACAGCGCCCTGCACAGCTATTACTCCAGAATGGGTCCGGCCGGCTTCGAGGCCCTGATAAAGATGTCGAGGCTCTTCGGCGCGGAGGCCTTCCTCGGCAGGTACGGCGACATGGACAGCCCGAGCAAGATGCTGAAGCGCTTCATGCTGAGAGGCTTCGCCAAGTAAACTATCCACAGCTAAAGCCGGTGACAAGGAATAAATTGCTTCGCAGGTGTATGTTAGTATGCAGCCAAAAGCGCAGTCGGCCATGGAGTACCTGATTACTTACGGATGGGCAATACTGATCATAGCGATTGTGCTCGCCGCGTTCTTCGGGCTGGGCGTCTTCAACAGCAACACCTACAGCCCCAAGGCACCTCCGGGGTCGTGTTCTGTATACAGGCCGGAGGGGTCCGGAAGCACCAGATACCTCGGCACAGAGGGCGTGTGCAGCGGCGCCGAACCTGAATATGTGGCGTACTTCAAAGGGGGCGGACCTGGCTCCGCCTATAGCTCCAATTCGTATATAACCGCCAACGCCTCCGCTATGGCTGGGGCTAACGTGCCATTCACGCTGACGATGTGGGTGTATACATCGAGCAGTGCACAGAACAGCAATATGGACATCTTCGGGATGCAGAGCTACCAGGCGTTCGAGCTTTTCAGGTGCGGCTTCGGCACATACAACTGCCAGCTCGGCCTGCACAGGTGCACCAGCGCTGATACGTGGGCATACATAAGCCCTATCATGTCGCTCAACAGGTGGTATTTCGTCGCGGTGTCGGTGGACGACCCCAACTATTACTTCCAGCTGAACGGGAACGGCACGACTGACACCAACAGCAATGGATACAATAACAATGCCAATCTTGTCATAGGGGCGCAGACGGAACAGTGCGACGGGGAGGCTTTCGCGGGTTACATATCAAATGTGCAGATTTACAACAGCGCCCTCTCGGCGAACCAGATACAGCAGCTATATGCAGAAGGCATCGGCGGGGTTCCCGTAGTCCTTTCCAGCCTAGTAGGTTGGTGGCCGCTGAACGGCAACACCAATGATTATTCGGGGAACAACCACAACGGCAACGCGATCAACGTCACTTTCGTGGGCAATTGGGAGAATGGATACAGCGCACCGTCGTAGCGATTATATGGCTGTGGCGAGCAGGCTGTGCGCTGCCTGCTGGGCGATTGCTATTATTGGGCCTGGATATATTCCTATAAGGACTATCGCGACAAGCGTTATCGCCACCACGGCGAACGTGCTCCTGCCCATTGCTATCGGATGCTCGCGCCTCCTGTCATATATGGAGCTCATCAGCCTGGCGTAATAGTAGATAGAGAGGAAGCTGTTCAGTATGCCTATCAGCGCCAGCACCAGCATGTTAGACGATACCGCGCTCGAGAAGAGCAGGAACTTGCCCGCGAAACCCATCAGCGGAGGCACGCCGGCCATCGACAGCATAAGTATCGTCAGCGCTATTCCGGCAAAGCCATTCCTGTATGCCAGCCCTTTGTAGTCGTCCATGCTCTTTATGTTGCGGCCCTCAAGCCAGAGCACAATGGCGAACGCGCCTATTATCATCAGCATGTGCGCTATCATCTGGAAGATGCTTGACTCTATGCCGTACTGCGTGGCCACCGCGAGGCCTATGGTTATGTAGCCTGCCTGCGATATCGAAGAGTATGCGAAGAGGCGCTTAACGTTATACTGCACCATCGCCGCCAGGTTGCCGAAAAACATCGTGGCTATTGCCAGTATCTGCAGCATTGGGGAGAAAGTGGGCTTGCTGATGATGAAGACCGTGAACAGCACCTCCATCAGGGCGACGAACGCGACCTTCTTGTTTATGCCCGCGAGCAGCGCGGTTACGTTTCCCGGAGCGCCCTCGTACACGTCGGGTACCCAAAGGTTGAAAGGGAAGAGAGCTGCCTCCATGCCCAATGCAGCGATGAACAGCACAAGCGATAGCGCCACGATGTAGCTGCCGCTGAGCGACGGATTCGCCTGGAATGCCGAGAGGGCGAGGGTCGTGTCATATGGGAAGATCAGCGTAATGGCGAACGCGAGCACCGCTATGGCTATCGAACCTAGGAGAAAGAGCTTGACGGCTGCTTCGGTCCGGTGCTTTCCAGACACAGCGACCATCAGCACAGTAGGCACTGCCATCAGCTCCACAGCC
>DAHWAI010000027.1:0-11094 GCA_027327295.1 Microcaldota archaeon | reverse complement strand
CATCAAGAACGTTGCCGGAGTGCCATATGCGCAGGCCTACTGGATGGCAAAGAAAGAGTGACTGCCGCTCACTCTGCGCTTCCTGTCAGTTCAAGTATAGTAGCTGCGATGTCGCCGTTGTTGTGCTCCAGGGCATCGCGTACTCTCTCCCTGTCTGAAATACCCGTCTTAGAAGACACAAGTTCAATATCCTCGTCTGTCACCTCTGGCTTGCTATCCGGTTCCTCCTTCGGCTTCTCTGAAACATCGCCAGCTATCTGGAAGCTCAGCGCTCCCTGTGCCTCTATCTGCGTGACCTGTGGGTTCTCTATTACTATCTGCCTGTCTAGGCACTCTATCGTAACGCTGGTGGCCTGCAGCTCTGTGGACTTTATGCCCATCTTCGCCATCATGTTCCTAAGCGTGCGCGGGTCTATGTTCGGCATCATGCAATCACGTCAGCGCCTGCGCGCGAAAAGCGTAACCTCCATGCGGTTGTGCGGCAGCTTCTTCACCGCGATTGATCCGTAATTACTAGAGATGACCTCCTTAACGTATTTAATACGTTCCTCAATTTTCTTGTCAACCAGCTTTATCGTCATTATCAGTGCAGAGCCTGGTTCAGCGAAGCGTGCCACAGAATCCATGATAGCGCACGCTGTGTCGGGTGCCACGTTGGCATCCATCGTGACCATGCCGAACGGCCCGAGCCCATCCAAAGCATCCAGAGCTGCGCCGTCCATGGCAGATTTCAGGTGGAGTACTGCTGGTCGATAGGCCTCACAGGCCTTCTTGGCACCTCCAATTGTGGTCGCGAAAATGTTCGAGTCTATCTTAGAGAGCAGAGCGGCTGCATCTTCCGTGTTATTCTCCACAGCTACCACTACGCTTCCGTACCTGCAGAGGCGTTTGTAGTCAAGCATCGCACTGTCGACAGCAACCACGCGCCTGCCATGCCTTGCCAGATAATCAGTCCAGCCTCCTGGCGCCGCGCCGATGTCAAGGCATGTACCTGCGCCGTCCATGTCTACTGAGAAATATCTAACAGCTTCGTCAAGCTTCAGCTCTGACCTGTTGATGGCGTCGTAGCGCATGCGGTTGAAGGCTCTGAACCAGTCCATAATGGCAGGTTTGCCGTCAACTCTGCTGACCAGTGCATCGTTCCCGGAAAGCACCAGGTAAGCCATGCACTTCGGGTCGTCCATGTCGGCATGGAAACCCTGTTCCTCAAGCATGTTGCCAAGCCTGACCTCCACGCTCTTGGCTTTGTCTCCCACAACTGAACCCATGCGCATGGCCTCTATCTTGAACGTGGTATTTTTGTCTAGCACCTTTGCGAGCGCGCCTGCTATGCTTTCATAGCCGTCTACCTTCGCCGTTGCGAGGAGCGGAAGCAGCATGTCAATGAATGTTGGCCTCGCAGCGTCCATGAGTCCTGCCATCTCATCCTTGCATCTGTCTATATCTACGACGATTACGCTCTCGGATAGCCTTCTCGGTATCTTTAGCCTTTCTACGCCTAGAATGCCTCTAAGCTCCCTCAGAGCGAGGCCCATAAAGTGCCAGTCCGCCATAAGGATGTAGTCCAACAAGCCCACCGTGCGCGCAGGGCGCGCAACAGATATATTGCTTTGTAACTAAATACCAGATGCATGCTGTGCAGTATTCATGTGAAGGTGCTCATTGATGAGTAAAGAGCTCGACGAGGCCGAATGCTCCAAGGAAGAGCGGCTCATGCTCGCTGGCGCCAAAAGCGACGTCTTCGAGTTCAGGATGCTTGACTGGTACTACCTTAAGGACGAGCGCGAGCTTTCGCACAGCCTACAAGCTGATGTGCTCACGGCCGCGGAACTTGAATCAGCGTTTGAAGGGCCGTACAAACACCTTGACGATTGGAAAGCAAGAAACGTTGCATACTCACTGGTCCACGTAGCCTCCATGCCCTTTACCAACTACATGCAGCTCGAGGCCAGGCGCGACGTCCTGGCAAAGGCAGCAGGCGCGCAGGTATATTTCATCGAGAAGCAGAAGTTCTTCGGCCTCAGCACGCCGGAAGGGATAGAAATCACCGACTTCATCATGGCCAGCGGCAAGGTGCTGCTCCTGAGGCATGACACCGACCGGAGGCGGAAGGTGTACAGCAGGACGGGCGCACTCATTGACGATTCTGGAACGGTGGCGAGCTATTCCGCCTTTGCCGAGACTGTGAAGGGTTCGTCTACTGTTGTTGATGAATTCCTCGCGGATCCGAGGCTCAAGCTGCAGCCTGAGCGGATCAATCAGGAGTGCGACCAGTGCGGCAACGACGAGGCCTGGGTGATGTACTACGGCATACGCATAGGCGACGAGCCGCCGCTGATAATAACGAAGTGCACAGAGTGTGGTGCCACGTCGAGGACCGGTGTCGGATAACCTGCTTCTGACAGAATTATGGACTCTGCGGGAATTGAACCCGCAACCTCCCGCTTGCAAAGCGGGCGCTCTACCATTGAGCCAAGAGCCCTGATAATTAGGTTACCTTGCCTGCTTTTTTATGCCTTTCTTCTTGGGCTTGTCGTGCGACAGCTTAGGCACGGGCTTCTCCGCCGCCTTCTTGGGTGCGGGTCTGCTTGGTTTGGGCGCCGGCTTCGCCTTGACCATGTGTACCTCTGTGCTCTTCCTCGCCTGCGGCGCACCTGCCGCATGCCTGGCGTTGTTCTTGGTCGTCATCTGCTCTATCAGCGTCAGCTCCTTCTCGTTTATGCGCTCGCCTGCGAGCCTGTTTATTATTGTATCTGAGATGTTGCTGCTGACTGACTCGGAGTCCTTTGATGCTGTCGAGACGAAGGCGTTCTCGATATCGCTCTTCTTGATGATTCCCTCTAACTCCTTCAGGCGCCGTATCTGCTCTATCTCCTTGCTGTCATTCTTCTTGGCCTTCGGTTTCATCGCGAATCACGTTTTGATTAATGCCTCTCTATTTGCCATGGGATGCTATTTATGCATTGCTGCGCCCACGGCGCATCACTGCGGCTCGCGTCCTCTGTTCGTCAAATTACGTGCACTGGGGCAACGCCTAAATACTTCCTTAGAGCGTGAAGTGCTCCCCTGGCTTTGGCACAACGGCGTTGTAGTGGTCCTTCAGCGCGTCCCTGAGCGATTCGCTTTTGGTCTGCTCCCCGTGCACTATAAAGACATTCTTCAGCCCGTTTATCTTCTTAGGTATAGTTTCAAGCTGCTTCCTGTCCGCGTGCGCCGACATGTGGTACATCTCGACGTCCATCTGCACGTTCACATCCTTGCCGTCGACATTGACCTTCTTGGCGCCATCCTGCAGCTGCCTGCCGAGTGTGCCATCGCCCTGGTAGCCCACTAATATGAGTTTGTTGAGCGGGTTGTTCGCCATCTTCTGCAGGTAGTACATGATCGGGCCGCCAGAGAGCATGCCGCTCGTGGTGACAACTATTGAGCTGTCGTCGCTCGTGACCACCGTGTTCCTCATGCTCTTCTTCTCGATGTACGAGAAGTTGTCGCTCTTGAACGGATCGAAGTCGCTCATCAGTATCCTGCTCTGCAGCTCCTTTCTGCAGTAAATGACGTTGTGCCTGTGAATCTTCATTACCTTCTGTATCATGCCGTCTATGTAGATCGGCACCTTCGGTATCGCGCCGCTGCTCATGTAGTCGTCTATGACGAAGAGCACCTCCTGCGCCCTCCCAACTGCGAAGCTCGGCACCACCACCTTGCCGCCGCGCTTGATCGTGTCCCTTATGCTCGCCACGAAGTCGCGTATGGTGTCATGCTCTGGCTTGAAGATGTCATTCTGCGCGCCGTACGTGCTCTCTATTATGAGCGTGTCGGCGCTGAGGCTCTTCAGATCCGCGCCGCTGAGCAGTCTGGTACGCGAGAGGTTTATGTCGCCAGTGTAGACGAGCGTGTGCCTGCCGTCGCTGACCTTGACTATCGCGGCGCCCAGTATGTGGCCCGCCGGTATCAGGGTTATCGTCAGGTCCTTTATCCTGAACTCCTCCTTGAACTCCTTTATCGTCAGGCTCTTGTTCAGCTTGGCCAGCCCCTCCTTCGTCACGTTCTTGGGCTTGCTGAGGCGCATGTAGTCGTTGAGGAGCACGTTGGTGAGCTCTATCGTCGGCTTCGTGGCGTAGGTCTTACCTTTGCACCCTACTGTGTATATGTGCGGCAGGTACCCGCTGTGGTCCATGTGCGCGTGCGTTATTATTACGCCGTCTATCTCCTGCAGCTCGCTGTCGGTTATCCTGGGGTACTCCGCCCCCTGTTCTTCGAACTTGACTCCTGCATCGAGGAGTATCTTAGTATCCTTGCTTCTTACCATTATGCAGCTGCGGCCGACTTCGCCCGCGGCTCCAAAAAAAGTTATTTCCAATTCTAACACCTGTCGTATTCACTTTGCTGTGACTGTATATCCCGTATGCCGTATTCCGCATCCATCGGGATTTGTTTGTTCTTCATTCATTTGTCCTTCTTCTTTATCACTGCGATGTCTTCCAGGTTTATCTTCTGCACTTGCATCGGCATAGCGTGCCTCTTCGGCTTCGGTTTCGCCATGCGGCGCTCGTCTATTCCGAGCAGGTGCTTAAGTTCCCTATATTTATCGTCCAGCTTAGCATCGAGGCCCGTCACGTTCTTCTCCAGCTCCTCGAGCTCCTTCTTGTACTGCTCTATGTCCCCTTTTATGAAGCCCTGCTTCCTCTCCAGCCTAACGACCTTGTAGAAGTCGTCGAGCTGCGCGCTTATGTCATTGATCTTGCGCACTATGTCGCGCTCCGCCGTCAGTGACATCTTGGCCTCGGTGGAGAGCTTGAACTCAAGCATGTTCTTCATGCGCTTGAGCTCCCTGCCCTTCTTCGGGTCCTGCTTCGCCTTCTCGCTCTCGAGGAAACCGGTTATAGCGACGAGCTCAGATTGCTTGTACTCGAGCCTTATCCTGAGCTTCTTTATCCTGTCTACCATTGAGCTGCGCTCCTTGCGCATCGTGTCTATGGTGCCCTTGACCTCCTGGGCCTGGGCGTTGGATGACTCCTTAATCAGGTCGTTGAGCGACTTGTGGCCGTCAGGCATTCCGTAGCCCTGCCTCTGTGCGTGCACATGGCTGCCTGGTGCCGTCGCATGCGCTGTCTGCTGCGGCATCACCTTTGGCTGCTCCGCTTTCGTCTCCATTGCCTCCTGCTTAGCTTCCTGCCTTTCTTTCTGCGGACTTTCATCTGCCAACGAATCGCCTTTCTGTATACTCATGATGTATGATTGTTGACCCTGTTATCAAGGGTCGTGCCATAAACCTTAAGCAGCATATCTGTGGTTCTCCTAACAGAATAGGTGTCGGCCGTATCTGTCATACCCTTATACGAGCCTATATTATTTATAACCTTCTCTATTTTCCTGGAGCAGTCCCTACTATCTTTCGGGGCAAATTTCTCGCCGTTCCTGCCGTTCTCTATAAGCATACTAAGCGCCATATAATCAGCGCCAACGACCGGCGTTCCGCAGGCCATCGCCTCGAGCGCTACTATGCCCTGCGTCTCGAAGGTGCTAGGCATGCAGAAGAGGTCTGCCGCCGCGTAATACTGCGGTAGCTCCTTTTCGGGCACGAAGCCAGCAAATGTGACCCTGTCCTCTATGCCGTAGCGCCTGACCATGGATTCGTACTTCTCCTTCTTTGGCCCGGTGCCGCCTATGACAAACCTTATGGGCTTGCCTTTCAGCCTCCTGGCGGCGCCTATGAGCGTCTCCACGTTCTTTTCGGTGCTCAGCCTGCCGAGGTAGAGAACGAGGTGCTCGTCCCCCTTCTTCATGAGGCGCTCCCTGACCTTCCTGCCGTTTGCCTTGGAGTTGAACCTTGTCATGTCGATGCCATTGGGCACCACCGATACGTTGCCTATCTGGTGCTTGCCTAAAAGCTCCCTCACCGGCTCACTAGGCGCTATGACAGAGTCGCATTTGCCGTAGAAGAACTTTGCATAGGGCCACGCATACCTTGTAAGTATCCTGTTTGTCAGCCTGCTCTTCGAAGCATACTCCTTTATCACGTTCCTGTCGGTGAAGAGCGTATGGAACGAGCCTACGAGCGGAGTCTTGTACATCTTAGCCAGCATCAGTCCATACATGCCCATGAAGAACGGCGTCTGCAGGTGTATTATGTCCGCGTCGTTAAGGTCCGCTTTCATCGCCGCCAGGAACGGCATTAGGGAGAGCCTGTACTGTGGGTAGCTCCTAAACTTAACTCCAGGAACCATGATAATGTGGTCGTGCACCACTGCAAGCTCTTTTGTTTCCTTGTTACCAGGCGTCACTATATAGACGTCGTGGCCGCGGCGCTCCAGCTCCCTCTTGAAGTTGAGCATCGATGTCACTACGCCATCGACAGCGGGCAGGAAAGTGTCCGTGTAAAAGTAAATCCTGAACTTGTCCTTCATGCTTGTACCTTCAGCGCTGTGTCGTCCTCCTCTGGCCCTTTCTCCTGGCCCAGAACGATCGCCTCTCCGTGCGCACTTCTTATCTTCTCTATAGCTTTCTTCGAGAAGGCCGTGGCCTTCACTGTCATGCCCTTTTCAATGGTGCCGTTGCTCAGGACCTTGCGGCCAGGCAGCTCTATCTCGCTGCCCTTCCCGCGCTTGGCGATGGCATTGACCTCGGTCAGTGTTATTGCTGTGAGCTTGGCAGGTCTCCACTTCGTGAAGCCCTTCCTGCCTATCATCCACGGCGCCTTGGCGGTGAAGTACGTGAACCTGTGCTTCCTGCGGCCCACGCCAACGCCTCCACGGTCTCCTGCGCCCCTGGCGTTCTTTATGTTGCCCACGCCCCAGCTGCGCGTGCCGTGGTACTTCCTGTTGCGCTTCTCCTTCCTTACTACCATCAGACCATCCTTTTTATGAGTTTGTTTATCTCGCCGCCCATGTAACCAAGGTCGCCTCCCTGTGCGAACCCGAGCTTCGTGCTCCTAAACCCATGCCTCGGGGGTTTGAGCCTTACTGGCAGCGACTCCTTGAGCGCGTTCATGTCGGCCGTGCCATCCATCAGCGCCTTCGCCTCTGCTTTCAGCTCGCCCCTCTCTATGAGCTTCGCGAGCGTCTCCTCGTCCACCTCACCATATGCAACGTGGTTGCTGCATTTCTTGAGCATGCCCCCGTACGCGTCTGTCATGCGTACTAATGTGCAGTTGTTGACGCGCTTGAGCCTCAGCCTGTTCAGTGTCTCTGTTATCGAGCCGCGCACGTTGACCCTGCCGCGGATCCTCACTACCGCAATGAGCTTGCCGTTTAGCGAATTAGCCTTCATTCAAACACTCTTACAATGAGCCGAAAAGCTTTACGAATGGATTGTTATCCTTGCAATGCATGGGGTTTAATGCTTATAAGCCTATTGCTGCACCTGCCCATGCTGACGCTATGGATTGGTGCTATCAAATATAAATGCCTTGCTGTGGATCACAGCTTGCCTATATCCTTCACGACGTCTATCTCCAGCGCCTCCTTACCTATGCGCCAGTTGGCTGGTATTGCGCACATGTGTCCCTCCTCACTCTTGTGATCGTGCATGTACTTCAGGCCCATGAAGGCCGTGTATATGTGCTCGGCATCCTTACCAAGTCCGTCGTTGAACACTGCAAGGTACTGCACCACGCCATTGGGGTCGATTATCACGACTCCACGCCGCGCAGCGCCGCTCTCTTCGTTGAGGAAGCCGTAAGCGCTCGTCGCCTTCTTGGTGAAGTCCTCTATCATTGGTATCGAGCTTTCCTTCACGCGGGGCGAGCTCTGCGCCCAGGCCTTGTGCGAGAAGACGCTGTCCGTGCTTATCGCGTAAATCTCGGCGCCGTTCTTCCTGAACTGTTCATACACTGACATGAACGCCTCTATGTCCGTGGCGCACACGAACGTGAAATCTCCTGGGTAAAAGGTCAGTATCTGCCACTCCTTGCCTGATGGTATCCTTATCCTGCTTATCTTGTCCTCCTTCGGGAAGTACGTCTGCGCCTCTATCACTGGCGCCTTCTCTCCTATCGTAACCATATTCATAATATCACTAAACTAGCTGCGCTGGCAGCCTATATAAGTATTATGTAACAAAAGATATTTATATTTTATCCTTTTATTATTTTAATTGATTAAATGTATAATTCTATTGACTCAAAGATTATAGACATGCTTATGGGCAACGCCCGAACGCCGATAAGCTCTATGGCCAAGAAGCTCTCGGTCAGCAAGGGTACAGTACGCAACAGGCTCATAAACCTCTCGAGGAGCAGGACCATAGTCGGCTTCAAGGCCCGAGTGCGCTTCAAGCAGCTGGGCATGGAAGAGGTGCTTGTAGGATTTGACATAGCACCCGAGCATTACATGAAGGCCATAGGGATGCTGAAGAAGTGCGACTTCATCCGCGAGGTCTACAGGACGAGCGGCGACCACTCTGCCATGGCTCTAGTCATAGAGAGCGAGAGCAAGGTGGAGGACAAGCTGAAGGATCTGGAACGCATAGAAGGAGTCAGGCACGTCTACCCTTCATTCATACAGGAGACTGTGAAGTGACCTCGCCTGATGCCCTATGCCTCATGAGGTGCGCAACCGGAGCCGATAGCTGCTCAGGGGCCATGAACGTCTCGAAGTCATATACTGCTTCTTCCTCGTTATCCGGCACGTGCACCCTGTTTTCCATTACGCCTCCGAGCGCCACGTCAAGGATTGTCGTCGTGGACCTGAACATACCCCGAATGCTGCAGGCATCTGCTTCTTTGGAGTCTGTAGCTCCCTTAAACCTCGCGAGCTTGGCAACTGCGCCGTGCCCTTCTACGACAGCTACCAGCGCGCCTTGGCCTTCCATACCTCTGATCTGACCCATTATAACGCGGTATCCGAGAACATACGGCTCTTCTTCGCAGTGCATGCCTGCGCTCTCCATCGCCTTGCTGCATTTTTTCCCTACATTTGAAATGAACTCGTAGCCCTTGCCTACGAAGTGCCTCCAGAGGATCCTTTCAGTAAGCACCACATCGAACGTGCTGTTTATCCTTAGAGAGTTGTCGCTGCAGTAGCTCTCAAGCGCGTTGAGTATGCTGTCGCGTAACCCGTCCCGTATGGCATCGGGTTTCAGCACAACGAGCGTCCTGTCGCTGTTGGCAGATACTGTCACCATTGAGGTTGCTTTTCTACAGTATCATATTTAAGTCAAATGCGCCATTCGCCGATTGCCGAAGTGCCAGCTCACTTAAGGAGGGCACGCAGTTTTCTTGCGCCTGCCTTCATGATCTCATCTCTGTCTACGCCGCATAATGCGTAGGCCTTGCTCTCGGATATGTTGCCTACAGGTCTTCCGCGTATGTGCAGCTTCCTGTAAAGTGTCATTACCTCGTGCTCGCTGGCGCCCTCTATCTCCATGAGCCATCCGATGGCAGGCCACTTGTCGAGCGTCACCTGCATGCCCCCCAGCCTGTATTCATGCCTGACGTTCTCCTCATATATGCCATTTCCGACGATGCGCCACAGTATCATCACCGCACTCTTGAAATCCTCTACCTGTGTCTCGACCTCCTCGGTGTTGCTCAGCCCCTTCCCCTTCTGCGACTTGAAAGTCAAGGTAGTGACCTTGCCGTCCGTCCTAACCCTGGCCCACTTCTCAAGGCCTTTCACGCTAGGCAGCCTGAATACTACACGCCTGAAGTTGTGCGTCGCCACCTTTCTGGCACCGAGGGCGCGGAGGCGTGCCTCTGCCTCCGCTTTGTCTATTTCTAATATGTCAAGCTCTATCTCCTTGGCCATGTGCACCATCCATGCTTTACCTGTGAAACTCGAAGAGGCTTTTCTGGCTGATTGGCTTTGCAGTACTGTTCTTGCCCCTGCTGAGGAGGTCGAGCTCTCCGTACACGCCGGCATAGCCCGGCTTTATCCTTATGCGCTCGTGCCTGACGTTGTCTATGCAGAGGGCTATCTCCTCGCCCGCCACTTCTGCTATCTCCTCCGGCCTGATTGCAGTGAGAATATCGAATTCGTCGTGGAAGCGCTCTATCAGTGCACCGTACATCGATCGCACGTGCACTGAATACTTCGTCTTCTTGAGCGCGTAAGCTATCACCTCCTGCAACGGCACCGCGTGTATGTAAGGCACGGCGTTCTTGGGCTTGTACCCCTGTTCCCTGTCCGCAAGGTCGTTCACCCTGTGCAGCACGCCAACGACAAGGGGCTTGCCGCAGACCCTGCAGTTCTTTGTGGTATCTGCCTCTGGGTTCACCGAGAAGCCGCAGTCCCTGTGGCCGTCGTAGTGGTACTTGCCTTCTTCTGGGTAAAACTCCACCGTCATGCTGAACGCCTTCTCGTCCCTGTCCGTTATGGCGCCGATGATCTTGCCGTACGTGGCCTTGCCATCGATGTCGAGTACATTCGACTCGCGCCCCATGTTGCCCAGTGAATGCATATCGCTGTTCGAGACCAGCGCATATTTATCGAGCTCGGAGACGCGCCAGTTCATAGCAGGGTCCGCCGACAGCCCTGTCTCCAATGCCCGTATGCGCTTCTCCTGGTCGCCGTATGCCTCTTTTATTGAGCTGAAGCCCGACATGGCGCCCAGCACTCCGAAATACGGCGTCCACGCATGTGCCGGAAACACGAATGCGTCTCTGCTTGCCTTAAATACCTCCTCGACAAGGTGCGCGGCCCCCATCGACAGTATGGGGCGGCCGTCGCTTCCCAGGCTGCCGTACCCCTTCAGCGCGTCGGCGAGCGCGTCTACGGCATCGAAGCTCGGCAGGAGCACGCAGTGGTGAATGCGCTTCGACGAGCCGTTCACGCTCTCTATGGTGCATATCTCGTTGCTCAGGATGAACCTAGTTGCGCCGGTCGAGCCCTTCAGAGTGAAGAGCCCCGAGTCGCCGTCCTGCACCAGCGTTGACTTCAGCTCCCTGAGCCATTCAGGGTGCAGGAAGTCGCCGGTGCCTATGACTCCGAGGCCCTTCTCCTGCGCAGCCTGCTCCATTGATGTCGTATTGATGGCGCCGCTGCAGGCCCTCGCGAATCTCGAATGGACGTGCAGGTCTGCTATTACTCTCGTCAACCCACCTTACCGTACCTATCCAGCGCGGCTATGGCAACAGCCTTTATGTTAGGGTAAGTA
>DAHWAI010000023.1:0-36036 GCA_027327295.1 Microcaldota archaeon | reverse complement strand
AAATGAAGTGCTCCCACCGAGATTTGAACTCGGGTTTCAGCCTTGAGAGGGCCGTGTCCTTGACCGGGCTAGACGATAGGAGCCTGCCGTTCAGTTCTATTTGCCCTGAAGTTATTTAAATCAGATGCGGGGCTTGTCACTTCCTCATTATGCGCTTGTTGACAGCCTCATAGGGCATGAGCCTCTCCTCCAGCAGGGCGAGCGCGTCGACGCCGGTCTCGTCGTTGAGCTTCAGGAGCTGCTCCATGAATTGCTCCTTCTTGGCGTCGTCCTCTTCCGGGTGTATGTCGTACGCGTCTATCCCATTGAGCAGCAGGGACATGCGGTCGAGGGTCTGGGAGAAGCCTTCCAGCGACTGGTCCGTGGCGTTAGTTATTGCAAGGGAGCGCTTGAAGAACTCCATGTGCAATGATGCCTTGCTGGAGTCGTAGAGCGCCTGGAAGGACTTCTTGTAGACGCCTGAAAGCAGCGCGCTGATGACGGCGCTCTTGGGCCTGCCCTTGCTGGCCATGATGGCAGGTATGAGCAGCATGTTCTGCTCGGACCTCAGCTTCCTGCCCACGCCTGATGCCTTGCACTTGGCAATGTACATGTCGAGCTCCGACGCGTTGGCGTCGTAGAAGATGCTCACGTACGCCGTTATGCTCGTCTTCATCACGCCGTACATGCGCGAAGGCTCGATCTTCTCGTCCTTGTAGTGCTTGCCGGCCATCGATTCCAGGGTGGTAAGCCTCCTCGACAGCCTGCGCATGTCCTTGGCCATGCACTCCTGGTTCTTCGTGAATATCGATGGCGCTTCGTTCATTGCGTAGCGTATCGAGAAGATGATGGACTTTATCGAGAGCAAGCCAACCCTAGACATGACATGTCTGGCGCGCGCTGTGTCGGACTTGAACTTGACCGTAGGCCTGCTCTTCGCTTTTTGCAAAGTACCACTGCTGTCGTGAATTGGTCCCAACTAAATGGATGCAAACGTTATTAATCAGTTGCGGCGGGGTCAGCGCCTGTGCGCCTTCCTGTTGCGCACTGCCTCGTCTATAGAGTACCTGTGTATCACCTTTGACTTGAGCACGTCTATATCAGCGAAGTTCTGCTCCCTCGCGAGGTGCTCCGCCTGGTTGAGCTTGTTGGCGTAGGCGTTGTAGGCCTTCAGCGCGGCCATATAGGCGTCGCGCTCGTGCGGGTTCTTTATCTGTTTGGCCTTCGCGGCCAGTTTCTTCTCCCTCAGCGGTATGTTTCTCCTCGGGAAGTAGAGCGTTGAGTTGAACGCGGCGTTGACCTTCTTTATGATATCGCTGCCGGTGTCGGGCTTGTCGGTCGCTATTATGTCTGGCACGCCGGCTGCACGTATTGAGCTGACGAGCCAGCCTATGCCTGCGCCGGCCGCATGCGACGAATGCACCAAAGAGCCGTTCAGGTCCAGACACGCTATCGCGACCGTCTTGCCCGTGTCAATTCCCACTATCAGGTGCATCAAACCATTTCAAAGGTTTCATGGCTTGGATGAAGCGTTCAGCTGGTTTATGGCGTAGCCGACGGCATGGCCCAGCTGCGACGGTATCGTCGAGTACCTGCAGTTGACCACGAAGCTGGGGTTCACCGTCACGTTGTAGATGTACGCGAGCTGGGCCTGGTGCACCAGCGCGTCAGACACGTTGTTCATGCACGACGAGAACTCGCCCATGCTTAATCCTGACGCGTTCGCGATCTGGTACAGCAGCGAGCCGCTGAGAGGGCTGCCGTCATAGACCGTGCTGAGGTTGCCGACGAACTGAGCGAACCTCGGCTGCGCGGACGCGCACGCCAGGTAGCCTCCCAGCAATTGCGTAGCGTTGACCCCGTACTGCGTGTACTTGCTTATGGCGTAGTTTGAGAATATGAACTTGTAGCTAGTGTTGACCTGGCTAGCATGCGCTGCGCTGAAGTTTATCGCGCTTGATATGTCTGCCAAGGCGTGCGGCGCATACGGGTCTGTGAACATGTACACAGGCACTGGAGCTGAATATGAACAGTCGCTCCTTCCCGGCAGTCCTATCGTGCCCAGGGCCACGACGCTCTTGTTGGAGTACGAGCTCGGCGCAACCGTCTGCATTGACGACTGCGCTAGCGTCAGGTTGGAATCGCGGATGATGAGAGTAAGGTTAACCTGTTCGTTGGTGAACGGGTCTACGTAAGGCACGGTGACGAGCCATTCGTCCCTGTTAGCGAGGTAAGATGCCTTAGACTCGTTTATCAGGGAGTAGTAAGGCAGCAGCGATAGCGAGGAGTTGAACGATGAATACGCCGCGATGATCTTGCCTGCGGCGCTTATCGCCTGCGCCGACGTGTGCGACGGAGTGACGCACGTGCCGTTGAGCTCCCCGGCTGCGCACACCACAGTAGAATGGAAGTTCGCCAGCACGAACGCCAGGATTGCCAGGAGTGCCGCCAGCGCTATCAGTGATATGTGCAGGTTGTCGAGGCCGCCGTACCTCGATATTGGCTTGACCAGGAACACGGGTTCCTGCTTCGCCGCACGCTTGTTTATGCTTGCCATAATGCCACCATTTAACCATTAAACCATGAAGCGGGCCCGGCGGAATTTGAATCCGCGACCTTCGTCTTAGGAGGACGTCGCTCTATCCAAGCTGAGCTACGGGCCCGTGAAAAACATTTAGGTATTGCATTATTTAAGGATTAGGCTTGATGAGATTGGTTGTATAAACTTAATATCCAATGTCCTTGCTTCGTTTTTTGTAGAAACTTCCTGGTCTAAGCTTATAGGCAAGTCTTCCATCTGAGTATCTCATCGGTGTGCCCATAACGGTCTGACAAGAAGGACAGGATAGATTGGATAAATCCTTGGGTTCTTGTATATTTGGATTTTTTTGAAGCTTCTCCAATTCAGGGGGTGCAAATATTCTATTTAAATAACACCTCATTAAACTTCCAGTTCCATCTTTCTGATACCAAAGAACTTTTGTATCACAACTGCTACAATGAATATCAAGCATCACTGCTTTGCCTCTTCTTGCACTTCTAAACTTGTCTCTTTTCATTTTAACTGGCATGTTGCTCCTAGCTATTTCTTCAGTCTTTTCTTTTAAGGCATCTGAATATGCTTTATTGATGGTTCTTGCTGTTTCAGCAGCTCTTCCATCTCCATTTATAACTCTGTAGTTTATAACAGTATCAAATTCTCCTCTAAGCAATTTTTTGTATTCAGCTTCAGCTACTGTGAGTCTTTCTGTGCTTCTGACCCCTTGCGCAACAAATCGCTTTTTTAATGACTCGAACGATTGTGGTTCCAAATAAACACTGAATACTTTACCTGGAAAACTGACTTTCATAGCTTCCAAATTTTGAATAGGCCAATCAATTACAGGGAAGAGTCCTTTTTTAAGTGCGTCAAGAATAGGTTCTCGAGGAGTGCCATAATATGCTTCATATAATTGATTTACAACTACAAACTTTCCATCACTTTTCAATTTCTTAAATTCCTCCACAGATACCGAAACCTTATCTCTTTCTCCTTGACGCAGCATTCTTGTAGTATAGGGTGAAATATACGTGTATTTACTATCCAATCCTTGAAGTTCATGGATTACTGTAGATTTACCCACGCCAGTAGGTCCAAGTACTAAAAGAATTTTAGTTGTCATTCGAAACACGTTGCGAGTTTATTACAGTCTTCATATCTATTATTGATTTTTCTATAGCAGAACGCCAATTGTTATCTTCCTTTTCGTATGGATATAGTATGGCTCTTGATGAGTTTATCACAGCACCTCTTCCGTGTGAGTCAAGAAGCTGTGCTATAGTATTAAGCTTCCCGCCTTGAGCACCGAAGCCTGCCAGGAAAATCGGCATATTCGCTGGTATAATCTTTCTTACTACAGAAAAGTCTACAGCTTCGGTTGTTGATATGACAGGCATTAAGTTCTGTGAGGTATTCCACCTATTTACAACTAGATCCAATACATGTTGCCATAAAGGCTTTCCGTCTGAAGTTGGGATGTTCTGTATTACATCACCTCCAGGATTGCTCGTCTTTACGAGTACAATCGCGGCCTTATCGCCCAAGTTTTTAAACGGAGCGAGAACGTCGTCTCCCATGTATGGATTTACAACTACTGCATCGACACCTATTTTATCAAATATGTTGTGCACATAGGCCTCCATTGTATTTGAAATATCCCCTACCTTATAAGCCAGTATTATTGGTATCGTAGGATACTTTGTTTTAATGTAACGCACAGTTTCTGCTAGCAGTTTATCACCATCTTCAAAGACATCAAAAAATGCTTTTTGCAATTTATATGCACATACATGTGGTGCAGTCAAATCTATTACTGTAGTTAAAAATTCAAAGGCTTTGCCTTTATCCGTTGAAGATCCGTCTGTTATCTCTTTTGGCATCTTTATTATGTCAGGATCCAAACCGCAGCAAACGAGGCTCTTGCTTCTAGTAATTGACTCATCCAGCATTTGCATGAAGTTTCTAGTTTGAATATCCTCTTTTCTTCTAATTAGTTTTATGTGTCCCAATTCGTCTTGTTTTGCCACTAAGTGCCTTCTAGTCAATTCTGTTGGCTCTATTACTATAGGAACGAAAGTCGCAACTTTGAATCCATTTTCAGAGAATATCTCTGCTTTTTTCGGATTGTTCGTAGCTAAATTTATTGCTATACTGTCCTGAATCTCGAAGAATTTTAATATAGCGGCTATGCCGCCATAAGTTCTAGTGTCAATATTTCCATCCGTAACCAGCATATTTGCAGCTACAACCGTATCAACCCCCAACTTATCTTGTAATGTCAGCGTGGCAAGTTTGAATGGCAGCCCTAATCCTCTAGCGTCCTGCTTTGGAATGTGAATAATAATTCCTTCTTTGGCATTCTTGACGTCCTCCATAGCCAATTCCAACTGCTCTCTGCACTCACAAGTACGATCTCCGAACAATTGACCCGTTTCACAACCGGAGTCTATTCTTAAAAGCACCGAATCTTTACGTTTAAAGAGTGGATTAAACTTTGCATCCAAATCGGCTTTTACAAGAACGGAGTATTTTTCCCATTTATCGCTAACAGTAAAATCAAATTGGTAAAAAGCGCCGAAGTCGGTGTTCAATATTCCAAGTCCTATCCTTGTTATTGTTACTTCTCTCTGCTGGCCACTTTCCACTATGTTTATGCTCTTTGAAAGAGGCACCAATGCAGTCTTTACGTCACTTACTATTTCTTTTGCATATTCGACAGACACGCCTTTATCCTTGGCTATCTCTGCAATTTGTTTTGTACTGGGCATTTCCACCAACTCAGTAGTATTATTCTCGTCATTTCTGATATATAAAATTAGGTTTTTTTGCCTCGACTTTCAGACACCTGTTCAGATATATATCCTTATCTAAGCAGCATGACAAAGGTCATATTATATGACCGTAGTCACTTTACCAACTTTACATGAGTGCTTATTTTCTTCTTAAATGAGGCTTTAATCATATTGAAAGCCAGCCTGTTCTCTCCGTGACGCTTGTATCTGGTCGGTGTGCCTATCAGTGCTTCACAGTCATTGCATGTTAGTTTTGGCATTTGTCTAACATATCTTATGTTCTTAGGTACATATTGTTGAGGGTACAAAATTCGATCTACATAGCACCTGAGCAGTGGCCCAGGACCGTCCTTTTGGTAAATGAACATCAGATTGCTACACCTTTTACAGAATAAATCTAATGCTTTTGAAGTTCCCCCACGTCTTGTGCTGAATCTGTCTTTTTTGAATCTAACTCTAATTTTCATGTTAATTATAGTTTAGTTAGATATTAAAACCATTTTGATGTGACCACAAGCCATCAATCTACACCGAAGTGCACCAAACAGTTTAAACTTACCCACACACATAGATTCATACATTAATATATAAAATACATACAAAATATCGACGTAATATATCCATTTTAGGAGGACGTCGCTCTATCCAAGCTGAGCTACGGGCCCGCGCAAAGTAATAGGAATTAGCGGTTAGGGTTTAATAAGTTTGGGGGCTTACATGCGCTCTATGGGCGTTATGCCGCACAGCTTCAGCATGCCGGCCATCACCTGCCTGAACGAACCTGTCAGCGAAAGCCGCGCCAGCTTCTCCTCCTCGGTGCCTGCCTTCAGCACGGGCTTTTGCTCGTAGAACTTCGAGAACGCGGAGGCGAGGTCGCTGATGTAATCTATTATCACGTTGGGCTTGACCTCAGTACATGCCTTCTCGGTGATTTCCTGCGCCTGCATGAGCATCTTGAGCAGGCTGAACTCCACGTCGCTGACCTCTGCCTTAAGGTATGCTTCGCCGTGCATCTCGCGCGAGCCGGCGTTCTCCAGTATGCGGGTGGCCCTCGCGTGCATGTATTGGCAGTACGGGCCGGAATCGCCTTCGAAGTTGAGCGCGCGGCTCCAGGAGAACACGAGCTTCTTTTCGTGCGACAGCTTCATGAACTCGAACCTTATGGCGGCTACTGCCACCTCACTCGATATGCGCTCCTTCTCATCTTCGCCAAGGGCGAACCTGCTGCCTATCAGCGTCTTGGCCTTCTCGCGGGCTTCGCGTATTAGGTCATCGGCCGTGTTCCCAATCCACGTGCCCTTCCTGCCAGCGAGCGCGACGCTGCCCTCGAGCTCCACCACGCCGTATGCCAGGTGCCTGAAACCATCGGCCTTTTCGCTGTACCCCATAGCATCGAGCGACAGCTTAACGAGAGCCTGTTCGTAGCTCTGCCGCACGTCAATCACGTTTATCGTAATGTCAGCGTTCCCGAAGCTCATGGCCGTTCCATCTTCGGCCGTCGTGTATATTGGCCTGCCGTTCGGCTGCTCCTTGATGAACTCCTTGTATTTGAAGGTGTCCTCCAGCAGCCCGAACTTCCACATGTGGAAGCCTATGTCCTTGGCCAGGTAGTTGGGCGTGCCGTTGCTGCGTATGAGCACCTTCGAGTCCTCGGTCAGGTTTGCGAATTCCTGCGGCAGGTCCTTGATGTCCTTGAAGTCTATGATCATGCAGCCGGCGTACTTACCCTCCCCGGCCTTCTTTGCGATGCCCTTCTGCTCCATGAGCGTCATAGCCTTCTCCAGCAGTTTGTTCCTCACAACGTCGCTCTCCCAGACCAGCACGTCCTGGTACATGCCGAAGCTGAAAGCAGTCTGGTACTCCGCCATGAGGTACTGCTCCACCATCTCCCTGAGGAACTTGGCCTCGTACGTGCCGCTCTGGTCTATCAGCACCAGGGTGTTGTCTATGTCGGCGCTTGCGTCCTTGTGTTCCTCGAGGTACCTGTTGACCGCCACGTATATCTTGCCGAGATAGTGGTCATACTTCTCGTCTCCCTGCGGGCCTATTCCGAGCATGTCATTGTGCAGGCTTCCCCACACTGCCATGGCAGCCTGACGGCCGAGGTCGTCGATGTAGTTCTCGCGTTCAACCTTGTAGCCGCATGCAACGTATATGTTTGATACCACGTCGCCGATCAGCGCGTTGCGCAGCTGCCCAAGGTGGAGCGGGTGTATCGGGTTCGCGCTTATGTATTCGACTATGGCACGCTTGCCATTGCCGATTGAAGACCCGACGTATGCGTCGCGCTCTGCAGTTATCCTCGAAACGACGAGTGCCGCGACCGCATGCCTCTCAAGCCTGAAATTGACGAAGCCGTTCTCAGTAGTAACGCCTTCTATATACTCTTTGTTCGGTATCTTTGCGCTTATCCGCTGCGCCACATCAACGGCGTTCAGCGACTTCTGCTTTGCTATCTTGAGGGCGCACGTAGAGGATATGTCGCCGAATGCCTTTGACATGCTTAGGGTCTGCGGAATCTCGCATTCGTAGCCGCATTCCTTCACTGCGCGCTCCAGCTCCGATGTTATCTTGCCGAGTATCTGCTTGTATGGTGAATCCATGCTATCTGGGCCTCTGCATTATAGTATCGAACTGTTTCATTGTCTCAGGCAACTCGGCTATCACGTCCTGCGCGGTTATGTGTATGCCGCGCTGCGCATAAAGCTTGTCGCCTATGGCCGCGTGAACGTACACGGCCGCGGCCGCGCTCTCGAAGAGGTTGCGGTTGAGCGCCGCATAGCTCGCTATTATGCCAGCGAGCACGTCACCGGTGCCCATGGTTGCGAGCGCCGGGGTCTTCGCACGGTTCACCTTGAGGAGCTTGCCGTCCGTTATTATAGTGTCGTGACCCTTGAGCACAAGCGTGCAGCCGTATGTCTTGGCGAAATCCAAGGCCGCGTATATGCGCTTGTACAGCGACTGCGCTTTCGTGTCAACCCCGGAGAGTGCCTTGAACTCGCCGTCATGCGGCGTGAGCACCATGTTGTTCGTTATCAGGTTCTTGTACTTGGATACGAGCCTGAGGCCCATGCCGTCGACAATGACAGACCTGTTGGCCTTCTTCTCGGCATCGAACAGCGCCTTTAACTGCCTGTAGCAAGTTATGTCAGGGTCCATTCCGGAGCCGAAGACCAGGACGTTGTGCTTCAGAGAGCCTATCATTGCCACGTCCTGCGCCTGAAGGGTATCTGACGACAGAGGATTGACTATCAGCTCCGGCGACATTGAGGCTATGGCATGCACCGCGGATTTCGGCGCGAGTATGGTGACGTACCCGGAGCCGGCCCTCAGCGCAGAGAACGCGTTTGATGCGCCGTAACCCTCGAGCACTGGGGCACCCTTGAACTTGACACCGCCGCCGATTATCAGCACCGAGCCGTTCTCGTACTTGTTGGTGTAGAGAGACCTGGGCTGCGTTGCAAGCATTGCATCGCCAGGACCAGTGAGCAGCTCGGCGGTTATCGGCAGCCCTATGTCTAGAACCGTGACGGCCTTCGGCCTGCTCTTCTCTACGCCCGTCTTTATCTTATGCACCACTAGGACGAGGTCCGGCTCTACCGACGCCATGTTCTTGGCGCCGGTCGTTGCGTTTATGCCGGAGGGCACGTCTATCGATATCACATACTTGCGCGACTCGTTGATTGCCTTCACCGCGTTGATGACGAGGCCGGTCAGCCTGCCTTTCATGCCTACGCCGGTTATCGAATCGATTATGTCGTCGGACCATTTCACCAGCTTCTTCAGCTCGTCGGTGTTGTCCTGCGTTATTGAGTGCACGTCCATCATGTCGTTGAGCAGCTCGTAGTTCCTCTTTGTTACCGCGTTGTGCAGCTCCTCGGGCCCCCCGATCAGTGCTACCTCGGTGTCGAACTGCATCATGGAGTGCCTCGCTGCCGAGAGCCCTATCGCACCCATTCCACCCGTGCCGCATACGAATAACAAGTGGTCCTTCTTGTGCTGGCGCCTTAGGAACGTTGCAACCGCGAATCCCGCATCCTCCACCATGAGGCTCTCCGTAGCTCCGAGCGCTTCCGTGTTGGCGAGCAGCGCGTAGGCCTCCCTTACCGTCAGAGAGGCCTTAGTGTACATTGTAAACTCTTTTAAGCTTTGCATGGCATATCTGTATATTATGAGGGATAGCATAATTAAAAACGCTTAGTTGCTGGTGGTTTTATCTCAAAGATTTACAAGAGCAAGGACAAGCTCATAGTGTATATACCGAGGGACGTTGAGGAAGGCCTGGGCCTGAAGGAGAACGACGAGGTAGACTTTTTCAAGAACAGCAGCAAGTCGTTCATAATGGCGAAGAAGAGTGATATCGCTGAGCTGCTGACATCAATGGGAGGTCCCAAGGGCGCAGCTCCGCAGGCACAGCAGGAGACGGGGCGTCATAGGGCGGCGGAGCCGACGGCCGAGGAGTTGGAGGTACTCAAGAAACTTGATACAGTCAGGTACGCAGATAGGACGGCGGAGAAGCTGAAAGACATGCTTACCAAGGAGGAGAAGGCGGTGCTCAAGGGCCTGATAGCGAAGGGCTTCGTCGAGCCCTACGCTAAACAGGGGTCCGTGGCGAAGTACGGCATCGCGAAGAGCATATATAACAGTTTCCTGATGAGGAACAGGCCGGTGGCAGAAGGCCTGCAGCAGACGCAGCAGAAGAAGGGCCTGCGCGTCGCTCTAGTGGGACAGGAGAAAGGCCAGGCGGCCCAGGGTGCTGACGTGTATGTAAAGGCACTGCAGTCCAACGGCTTCGTTGTAGTGCGCAACGAGGCTGACGCGTCGAACCTCTCTATTGCAATGGAGGATAACATAAGGCATGGGCTGGTGCTCGGCACGAGGGCCTTCAACAAGCGCTTCTACATAGCCACCAGGGCTTACATCAACAGGAACAGCTCCCAGATACTCAAGGAGATTGAAGATAAAAGCATGAGCGCCGCCGAGATAGCGCACGCGGTGGGCATAGATGAGGACGGAGTTAGGGCAGTGCTCTACCTGCTTGCGGAGAACGGAGATGTCACGGAGGTCAGGAGGGACATCTTCAAGGAGGCGTGAGCACTTTTCTTTGCAGCCTTGGCTTCAATGCTTCAATAATAGATTAGATGGTCGGCCACAAGTATTATCACGGCAAATATCACTACGGCTGCCATGACGATTTTTGGGCTGAGCTTCGGGCCTTTGGTTGGCGCGTCGTAGAAGCTGAGGACGCCGGCCTGGGACTGCGGTGAATACAACGATGCCATGAAAATGCACTATATGCTTATGCTTACGATTATCCTTTCCCTGAAACATATTTATTGGTTGTGCTACCTCGCGGCACTCACTATCTTTATCACGTCGCCATCCTTGAGCGCATAGTTCTTCGCAAGGCGCATCTTGGTCCTTGCGTCTATGGCGTAGAGCATACCCTTGGCTATGTCTGTGTGTATCGCTGCGGCAAGGTCGTGCGCAGTGGAGCCGCGCTTCATGAGCACTGCGTCCGGCAGCACGTTGCCGAAGTGGTCAGTGTACTTGTTCTCGTCCTCCACGGGATACACAACTATGCTGTCGAGGAGCTCGAAGACCGTCCTGTTCACTATGTTCTGGACGTTTGTGCCCCTGCCCTTTATGAAAGCCGCCATGTAGTCCAGCGCCTTCCTCTGCTCGGAAGAGACGTCATTTCCGACGACAGAGAATTCGTGGGCCCCAGGAACGTATGATATGACGCCCTGCTGCGCAGCCTTCCTGAGCGCCAGCTCTATCGCTGCGGAGGCCCATTCGGCCTTTTCGCCGAGCTCTTCCTTCAGCGCTGCGAAGTTCTTCTCTGCATTTGGCCCGTCGTATTTGTTCGCGACTATGACGAAGCGCTTGGTGCTGAAGAGCAGCTCCTCCGCGAACCTGTGCACCGCGTCGTCGTCCCATTCTATTCTGTCGAGAGGCAAAGTATGCTTCGCTGCTGCAGCCGCGATGTCGTCCCTGCCAAGCTTCAGGCCTGTGAGCACGCCCTCCAGGGCCTCCAGGCCGTCCTTGCTGTGCGTTATCGCGTGCATGTGGCTGCTTATTATGCCTGCCACCCACTCGACGAGCTCGTTCTTGACCATGGCCACGTCCTCAGCAGGGTCACATGAGTCGCAGGGGTTGCCAGCTGCATCTGTCCTGCCTGTTGCGTCGACCACTATGATTAGCGCATCGGCCGCGGCTATATCGCCAAGGAACTGGTTCCCCATGCCCTTGCCCTCGTGCGCATCCTCTACCAGGCCAGCGACATCTATGACGTTGACCGGAAGCATGCGCACCCCGTTCACGCACATTGAGTTCCTGGCGTGGCAATGCACGCCAAGACTTTTCTCGGCGCACTGCACCGTGGCGTAGGCCACGCCCTTGTTAGGGTCTATAGTTGTGAATGGGTAGTTGGCTATCTGCGCGTCGTGGAGCGTCATTGCGGAGAAGAGCGTGCTCTTGCCCTTGTTCGGCGCACCTATTATTCCTATCAGCATTGAAGCACCTGGGTTACTTGAAAATCCTCAGCCGCACTATCCTTTTCCTCTCATATTCCTTGAGGAAGTAATAGATAGCTATGAGCGCCATTATCAGGCCTGAGCCTATCGTCAGCGCCTCCTTCGGCATACCAACCAGGAGGGCTATGAGAGCTATTATAGTGACGACAGGCAGGTATGGGTACAGGGGCAGCGGCATAGCATCCGTATGGATGCGCTTCAGCTGTATCGCCGCGAGCGAGCTCATCAGGTACGCGAAGAGAAGCCCGAAGTTGCTTATGGCTGCGATTACGTAGATGTTCCCGGAGAACAGCATCACCGCCGCGATTATTCCGGTAGCCATGATGCCGTTGACCGCCACGTCGCGCCTCTGGCTGTATTTCCTGAACACGCGGGGGAGCAGGCCGTCCCTGCTTATCTGATACATCGTGCGCGATGCCGCAAGTATCATGGCGAGCGTCGCTGAGGCGGTTGCTATGAGCGCGCCCACGCCGACAACGATGAAGAGCCAGTAGGGCGCTGCGGCATTCCTGAGCGCCGATGCCAGCGGGTCGGCGGTGATTGTATATGAGTTTGCAGGCGCAAGGATCATGAGCGACGCGTCCACGAGCACATAGACTACAAGACTTATCAGGACTGAGAGAAGTATGGCCTTCGCTGCCTTGGCCGGGCCGCCCTTGACCCTGTCGGTGAGCGTCGATATAGTCTGGAAGCCGGTGTAGGCGAAGAATATGGCGACGCTCGCCGCGAATATGGCGCCTATGCCGGCCTTGGATGCCGGCGTCGCGAAGTTGGTGGAGAGCACGTGCGGGTGCATGAATAGGAAAACAATGGCGAACAGGATGAAGACCGCCAGCACTCCCAGCTTTACCATGACCAGGACGAAGTCAGTCTTCACCGCCTTCTTCATCCCGATGATGTTGATTATAGACAGCATGAGTATCAGCAGCAGAGCGAACGCGACGTTGTCGATGTGCTGCGTGAACCCGAGCATGCTGGAGAGGTATGCGCCGAACCCGAGCGCCACTGCGCTGACCGCGGTGGCGAAGCTGAAGTAGAGGGTTATACCAGTGACGAAGCCCATCTCGCTGCCGAAGGCGCCGTAGACGTACGAGTATGAGGTGCCCTTCGCATGCGGCATCATGTAGCCGAGCGCGCCGAGCTCCACGGCGACCATTATGGCAACCACGCCTACCATGACGAACGCTACCAGCGAGTATACGCCAGAGAGCGCTATGGCGGTACCGCTGAGCACGAATATGCCTGCACCTATTATGGCACCCAAGCCTACAGCCGCAGCGACCGCGGTGCTTATCTGCTGCTTCATCGAAGCCCCCTCCGCCGTTCATTACCATCATTGCAGTTAGCTTTTATATTTGTTGCATAAAGAATACTTCAGCGTGCAGGGGTAGCAAAGTCTGGTCAAATGCGCTAGGTTCAGGGCCTAGTCCCGTAGGGGTTCGTGAGTTCAAATCTCACCTCCTGCACTCTTCATGCGCTTTTTGATTATGCAGGGCAGGATTTCATGATGGTTGTGGACATAGAGACCTCTGGCGTCGACGTGCGCAGGCACGGCATACTCAGCATAGGTGCAGTCGATTTCTCCATGCCCGGCAACACGTTCTACGGCGAGTGCAGGCTCCGGACCGGTGCCAGCCTTGACGAAGACGCATTGGCGTACAACGGCTTTTCCAAGGCATACATCAGGTCTGATGAAAGAATTACTGAAGGCGCACTTATGAAGAGGTTCGCGGAATGGATGAAAGGAGTTAAGGATACGACAATCGCGGGCCACAACGTCCACTTCGACCTCTCGTTCCTCAGGAAGGCGGCCAAGGCGCACCGCGTGAATATCAGTTTCGGCAACAGGATAGTGGACATGCACACCCTGGCGTACGCCAGCCTGGCAGGCAGGGGCATGGAGGTACCGCTGCAGATGAACAGGACGGCCATAACCTCCGACTTCGTTTTCAGGTATGTAGGGCTGCATGACGAACCAAGACCACACAACGCGCTCACCGGCGCCAAGATGGAGGCAGAGGCGCTGTCGCGGCTTATTTATGGAAGGTGCCTGCTTGAGGAGTATTCCGGACTCAAGATACCTGTGCATCTCTTGCACACCGTGCATCGAAAAATACCCAAACCCTAATAAGTGTTTAGGGTCTAACTTGGCATAGGTGAAAAAGTATGTCAAAGACATTCGCATGCAAGGATATAGGATTGGAGTGCGACTTCGAGGCTAATGCGGAGAGCGAAGAGGAGCTCATGCAGAAGATAGCGGAGCACGCCAAGGAAGCGCACAACATGGAGCAGATTGATGAGGCCACAATGGCGAAGGTCGAGGCAGCCATAAAGGACGAATCAGTGCCTGAACCCATGAATGCACCAGAGGAGGCTTCGGAGGAGGAACAGGCCGACGAAGAAGAGAGCGCACCGCAGGAACCTGCAGCTTGATGCCCTCTCCTATCTAAAGGATAGGTAAAACGGCATGGCTGCATTGGCTTTTTTGTTTTTGCTTTTGTTTTGCCCACTGCAGAAAAAGGCTTCTCCTGCGCGCTGCGCTTGCGCGGCGTCATCTTATTAGACTGGTGAGATTTCCTGTTATTGACTGGTAGGCTTCACAGGCAGTCCACTGCTTGGGCTCCCTGCCCTCCTTTATCTCAGCACGGACCTCTTGCGCTTCCTTCCCTTCCCATACGGAGTCGACATCGTAGCCTATCTCGCGCACGTTCGCTATCTTCCTGTCCCACATTATGGACGGGAATATGTTGCCGTAACTGTCCATGAAGTACGAGGCCTCGAGGCTCCTGCTCCTGAGCGGCATCTCGCCGGTTTCCATGTATTCGACGAGCTTCTTCAGGAATGCAGACTCTATGAGCGGCATGAAGCCGAACTCGCGCTTGCGCTTAGCGACGAATGCGGAGAGCTCGCCTATCATCGAGTACGGCGATCCGATCAAATCCATGTCCGAGTTGCCGTAGTAGTTGGACGAGACCTGCGCCAGGTTTATGTGGAAGTCGTTCGGCGTTATTTTAGGTATGTACTTTCTGGCCTCCTGGTATGTCCTCTCCAGCTGGCCCTGGTTGTATTTGCTCATGGTGTAGCCGAATACGACCGTGAGGTTGCGGTGGCGCTCCCTCAAGGAGTTGAGCCGCTTGAACATCTCTATCGCCCTGTCGTAGTTTCCTGGCACGCCGCGTATCTTATCGTGCACCTCGCGGTGGCCGTCCAGACTTACCGTTATCGCGACCTTAGGTATGCCGAGATTGAGCATCTCCTCTATGCGCTTCACGACAAGATCGTGGCTGCACAGGGAATTTGTAGGTATGGTGAGCAGGTATAGGCCCTTCGAGTTCTCGTAGAACGTCTTTGCAATCTCTACTATGTCAGGCCTCAGAAATGGCTCGCCGCCTGTCAGCTCCACCCATTTGAAATGCCTGTTTTTACGGGCGAACTCGCGTATCTCGTCTATGGTGAGCTCGCCCTTGGGCTTGAACTGCCAGATGTTGCATGATACGCACCTGGACTGGCACCAGTATGTAACCGCGAAATTGAGCTTGTATGGTTTTGAGAGCTTGGTGAAGTTGCTCTTGAGTGCGGTTGCGCCAAGGCCAATGAACTTGCCCGCTGCCAGCATGGATGTACCTCTGTATGCATATGCCTTCGCAGATATTTATTCCTTGCTGGGATGTCCTTTTACAGTCACGCCAGTACTGCCGCCGGTCCTCGCGGCATGGTAGATGTACTGCTGCGCGATGCCGGCATAGCGGCCCCAGCGCCCTTCGGCGAATTCGTGAAGCTTCCTGGCGTTGGTCTTCTTGCCATTGAAATAGAGCTGCGCCATGGCCCTCTGCATCCACACGTCTATAGGGAAGGCCTCGAGCCTGCCGTAGCCGAAGAGCGCTATGCAGTCCGCTACCTTGTCCCCGACGCCGCTTATCTGCATAAGCTCCTCCTTGAGCTCGGCATGCCCTTTGCCGGAAAGGTCCTGCAGGCTGAGGTTGTTGGTGCAGTACTCGGCCGCGCTCCTTATGTACTTGGCACGGAAGCCTGTTCCGCACTCCATGAGCTCCCGCTCGGTGGCGCGCGCCAGCGCGGCGCTGGTGGGGAAGGCCCTGGCAGTGGTAGCGCCGTAGTCGTCCATTATAGGCTCTCCCCAGCGCTCCATCAGATTCCTCGTTATGAGCCTGATGCGCTTCACGTTGTTGAACTGCGATATTATGAAGCAGAGGGTGGTCTCCCACGGATCGTTTAGCGTGACCCGCATGCCCCTGTATTTCTCGATGCTGGCTTCCATGAAACGGTCGGTTGCTATGCTTTTGTAGATGCGCTGCATGTTGTCCCTGAGCCTGAAGCGCCTCGTGACTTCCTGCACGGCGTACTTCGAGTCCTCGCCTATCACGAACAGCGATGCTTTCTCCGGCGTGCCGCGCACGCCGACGTTGACGATGCTAGCTCCGCTCGCGTATGTTATCGTGTCGGTGTGCGGGCTGTAATCCGCATGGAAGGTCAGCGGCTGCGCGCTCTCGAACGTGTGCTTAAGGCTGAAGTCCTTGACGCTTATGAGAGCGCCCGCGGCGCCGCTAACGTTCATCCCATCCCCTCTATGGAGTTGATCGAAACGCGCTGCTGCTTCGTGTCTGAAGCGTTACGCACGGTCACGGTGCCGTCCTCTACGCTCTGGAAGTCGACAGTTATTGCGTATGGCACGCCCACCTCGTCTGCGCGCGCGTAGCGCTTGCCTATGCTCGCAGTGGCGCTGTAGTAGGCGCCTACGCCCTTTGCCTTTAGCGTCTTCGCCAGCCCGGTCGCCATGCCGACGAGCTTCTCGTCCTTCTGGAGCGGGAACACTGCATATGTGTAGGGCGCCAGCCCTTCCTTGAGCGCGAGCACCTCCCAGCCGCGCTGGTCGTCGTAGTAGAGCGAATTGGCAAGCAGGCACCAGAAAACCCTGTCGATGCCGAAGCTCTGCTCTACGACGTGAGGCACAAATTTTCGCTCGTTGACGGTGACGCTCATGTCTTCTCCGGACATGCGCTCGTGGTTCTTCAGGTCGAAATCCGTCCTGTAGGCGTTGCCAGCCAGCTCCTCGAAGCCGTTGCCCAGGCGGGCCTCAAGGTCGACGTTGCCCTTCGAGTAATGCGGCAGCTCGTCCTCGAGCATCTCCCTGAACCTGAAGCTCTCCGGCGCGAAGCCTATGCTGAGCAGGAACTTCTGCTCTTCGTAAATCAGGTACGCCATGAGCTTATTCGGTACGCTGCCTGATGCAAGCGCTTCCTTCAGCATCATCGGCCTGTATTCGGGGCCTGAGCCGCGCTGGTCGGCGCGGGTCAGGAAGTTGACCTCTGTGTCGAGGAACTTGTCTTCTATTATTGTGCCGTCTATCACCAGGGCGCCGTGTTCCTCCGGGTCAAAGAAGTACTCGAGCTCCATCTGCGAGAACTCGCGCATGCGTATGAGCATGTTCCTCGGCGATATCTCGTTCCTGAAGACGCGGCCCACCTGCCCTATGGCCATCGGAAGCTTCATTGTGTTGGTCCTGTAGACCTGCTTGAAGTCTATGAATATCCCCTGCGCCGTCTCCGGTCTGAGGTAGCCCTGCACCTTGCCCGTCGGCCCGAGCTTCGTACCGAGCATCAGGTTGAATGGCGTCACCTCGGTGAGCGCCGTGCCGCACTTCTCGCACTTGAGACCTGCCTCGCCAAGCATTGAGCTTAGGTCCCCGATGGTGCCGTGCTTCGCCCTCTCTGCCATCGCGACGTGGCCTGTCTTGCCGTAGTGCTCCGCGAGCATCTTGTCGACGCGGTAGCTGGCGCCGCATTTTTTGCACACGGTTATAGGATCGGTGAAGGTCTTCAGGTGCCCGCTGGCCTCGAATACCTTGTCAGGACCAGCGATTGTGGCTTCTATTTCCAGGTTGCCGAGGCCCTCTATGAAGTGCCTGCGCCATGCGGCCACTATGTTATTCTTGATGCGCGTCCCTATTGGTCCGTAGTCGTAGAAGCCTGCCGCCTCTCCGTAGATGCTGTATGCTGGCAGTATTATGCCGCGCCGCGCTGACAGGTTTATCAGAGCGTCCAAGCCCTCGGCTTTCATGAAAACCAGTAGCTATACGCATTCTGCTTATTAAATTTATGCAGCAGGCGACGTTACCTAGATTTGTTTATACCATTCATGTAGTCGTCGAGCGCGGTGCGCTCGAGCTCGAGCTCCTTCTCCTTCCTATGCAACACTTTTAGGTCGCGCTTTGCTTCCTTTATCTCGTATTTCACGCTCTTCTTCTGCTCCTTGAGGTACGTGAGCTTGTTCTGCAGATTGTCCAGACGCACGTCAGTGGATTTTAGTTCTGTGCTTATGGTTCGCAGCAGCCTGGTGTGCTCCCCCATCAGCTCGTAAGGTGCAGAGTTCATGGTCGCCGTGGCGTTGGACTTCGCTTTCAGTATCTGGCTGCGGAACTCTTGAGGTATGGTATTGTTTCTGACGAGCCAGGCGGCGACGTAGTCGTTGGTTTCCAATAGCTTTTTGGATGTAGTGAGCGTACCGGTGCTCAGAGGATTTTCGGCAATCCCTTGATATATATGAGTAACAGCCCACATAATAGCGTTCATGTCGCGCATGTCGCTCCTTTTTTGCTGGATGTATGGGCTGCCTGCAAGGTTCACCACTATTTCGAAGTTGTGCTCAACAGAGTCGTTGCGCTTCTCCTGGGACACGAACGCTTTTTTAGTTATGACATCCGCTATAGCATTTGCCTGACTCTTTGTAGTCTTAAATATCATTTGCACACACCATGATTAGGTTGAACTATTGCGTCGTTCCAGATATTTATACGTGCCGCAAGGCTACCCCTCTTTATAGTTTGTCGTTTATGTTATGCTGCAAAAAGGTGCTGGATTGCCTAGGAAGAGGAATATCGACGAGCTCAGGGAGAAGGCGCTGAAGTCCGCGAAGGAGGGCATAAGGAACGCCTACGCAAGCGAGGAATACGCACTCATGCAGGCCATCAATGCCTACAGGGAGACCACGAAGTCGTACAACCTGGCGTACGAGCGCCTGAGCGAGTGGTACGGCATCTACTTTCCCGAGATAAAGATAGCCAACCCAGACATGCTTGCTGATCTGGCCATCGCGCTGAACGCCAAGGGCACCATAAGCAAGGAGACCATAATGGCGGCAGTGAAGGACCAGGAGCGCGCCGACAGCATCTATGCGAAGGCCGCTGCCACGATAGGGAGGCAGATGAACGACGAGGAGAAGGCCGCGCTCATATCGTATGCAGGCATGTGCAAACGCATGTTCGAGGCGCTTGCGGGCATAGAAGAGTACCTGAAGGTCGGCTCGAAGAGGCTCATGCCCAATACCACTTATCTTACTGACGAAAAGATAGCTGCAGAGCTGCTCGCGAGGGCAGGCTCAATGGAAAGGCTGGCGCTCATGCCGGCCAGCACCATACAGCTCCTTGGCGCGGAGAAGGCGCTTTTCAAGCACATCAAGTTTGGCAGCAAGCCCCCGAAGTACGGTGCGCTTTTCAAGCTGCCCAGGATAACGGCTGCGAGGCGCGACCTCAGGGGCAGGTATGCACGGGCCTACGCAGCGAAGATCGCCATAGCGCTCAAGGCTGACCAATTCACGAAGAACTTCATAGCTGAGAGGCTGATGAACGACCTCGAGGAGAGCCTGAAGCGCATCGACGCTTCGCCAGTAAAGGAAAAACCCCAGCGCGAAAACAGGTTCCAGCGCAGGCCCGAAAGGCAGTATGGGAGGCCCAACCAGAGGTTCGGCCAGCAGCGCCGCGGGAGAAGGTAGCACCTTCTGTCGTCGAAATTGTCGCGCACGAAATAGTGGAACGCAAGCCGTTCCGCTAATTGAACGGTTTAGGGGGAATTGCGAAAGCTTTAAATATATGCCACTTCACTGTATAAACCGTGACTCAATCATGATTCCTGCATGTGCAGATCATGAGTGGTCCGTGTATGTTTCATGACTGACCCTTGGTGGATGGCTGATGACTAAGAAGAAGGAAGTTGAGGGAGAGCTTGTCAAGATTAAACGGCAGCTCTCGAGCCTTTCGGCCCTCAACGAGGAGATGAAGGGGCTTATGGCTGAGAAGGAAGGCAGCGACAAGACAAGCTCCCAACTCTTCACCCTTCTCAAGTATATGATAGATGAGAACAAGCGCACGACCATGCTCCTGGGCAGCATCTCAGAGATGCTTGCCAGGGTGGAAGACACGGTCAGCGAGCCTGTAGAAGAGGTGCAGGAGCACACGGAGCCGATTGCTGCAGGTGCAGTGAAGGAGCTACCAGTGAGCGAAATCGATGCCAAGATACTCCAGGCGATACAGCTCTCGCCGAACAGCATGGCCTGCGCTGATGATATAAAGAGGCGCATGAATTACCATGGCAGGAATGCGGCGAGCGCAAGGCTCAACAAGCTCTACAAGCTGGGCGCAATAGAGCGCCTCCAGCTTGGTCACAAGGTTTATTACAAGTATGATGCTGGCAAGGCGACCAACCTGCTAATTGTTTCACCCCCACAGTAAAGTCGGAGGCCGACCCCCTACAGTCGGCCTCCAAACCCCCTTTTGACACCCTTGCCAGAGGGCTGGTGTCGCAGGCAGGGCCGCGCAATCGAGTGTTCTTTTCCAAACGCTGGCTGTGGAGGAGTTATTGTATTGCAAAGGATTAGGCATGATTTCTTTTCCTGGGCGTATGGGCTGGCGGCGTAAGCCTGCCCAGCACCCTCTTCAGCTTCATGAAATCGTGCTCTATCAACGGCACGTTCTTTTTCAGGCGTACGGCCGCTGCAGGATGGATGGTCACGAAATACCGGCAACTCTTCTCGATAACTTGGCCGTGAGTCTGCATTATATTCTCGACACCTACGAGTTCCTTTGAAGACAGCGCACCCAGGGTGACTATGAGTTTAGGGTTTATCATTTCTATCTGCTTCTCCAGGAAGGGCTTGCAGAGGGCTACCTCCCTCGGATCAGGCATACGGTTCTTGGGCGGGAAGAACTGAACCACGCTCGTTATGTAGACGTCGCCGCGACGCAACCCCGCCAACTTGAGGAGATGCGAAAGCAGAACCCCGCTTCTTCCCACGAACGGCCTGCCCTGCATGTCCTCCTCCGCGCCGGGAGCCTGGCCGACCACCATAACCTTCGCGTTCAGCGGGCCTTCTCCTGGCACGAAGTTGGCGCTTAGGTCCCAGTGCCCTCGCTCCTTGCCCTTTTCCGGCAGTTTCGCGTACTCGGCGTTGAGCTTCTCCATCGCCTCGAGCCTGTCGATGTATGAGTTGGACTCTATTATGAGGTCCTTCTTGAACTTCCACTGCTTCATTGCCTCTTCGTAGGTGAGCCACGCGAAGCCCGTGTGCTCCTTCGATATCTTTACCTGAGCGTCAGGGCTCGCCTGGGCGAGGAAATACCTTACGCTGTTGCGTATCTTCTCGCCTTCGGCCATGAACCAGAACGCCACAGTGAACCTGAAGAACCTGTCGGGCTTGACGTCTATGCCTGCTTCTTCCTTCGTCTCACGGATGGCCGCCTGCTCGGCATTCTCGCCCTTCTCGATGTGCCCCTTCGGCAGGTCGAGCCTGCCCCGTGGTTCCTTTTTCAGGAAAAGGAACTGGCGCACGCTGCCCTTGTACCTGTATACAATGAAGCCACCGTCGTAGCCGAACTGCACTACAGAATCACCCAATGCCCGATGCCACGGCATACGCCGAGCACAGCATAGTTTCGTTGGCAGTGCCTCCACGCAGTATGCTGGCAACAGCAGACTGCGCACCGTTGGCGATGCCGTTGTCCGCTGTGCATACGGCTGTGCCATTCCGCGCCAGGAACTCATAGTATGTGGTCGTCTCGTTACCTGCGATGACTGCCGGCGCGGAGAAGTAGCTGACGTATATAGTAGTGCCGTTGGATTGCGAACTGGCGCTCGTCACCGCGATGCCATTGCGCAGTATCACGACGTGTTTTGACGACAGGCCCGAAACATTACCCATCAGCACGGCGTTGAGCGGCCTCGTCGCCACGCCAGCAAGGACAAAAACCCTGCTTCGGTTGGACTGCGTCGAGTTGGCGGTCACGTTCTGCAGCGAGAAGACCATATTGCCGTAGAGCGTGCCTGCGTATAGTATGTCGGTGTGCGCGTTCTCAAGGCTCGCGGTAATCGTCGCCTGCACCGTCGAATTGCTGGGAAGCGAATTCGCTGTGAAGTTTATAGGGTTGGCATACAGTGCGGATGAATACGGCAGAGTGATCAGGAATCCCAGCACCCCGATCACGATAGTGGCTGCGACAGGCGCTGCGTAAGCGCTTGGAGACATGCCGATGCTGCGCCTCTTCTGCTTGGCGCGCGCCTTTGTAGGGCTCTGGCGCAGCGACGGAACGCGCAGCCCGAACTTCCCCGCGATGAGCACCATGACCACTATGGCTATATCGAAAAGCACCTGTCCCGCGAAAGTGTGCAATGTCGCAGTGGCAGTATTTATTCCGTAGTATGCCCACTGCAGTGATATGGCGAACATGCGCAGCACGTTCAGCAGGAGCATGAAGCCCAGGCCGGAGAGCAGCCAGAGCGCCTTGTCGCGCATCCTGCCGTAGTACAGGTACGCGACAGGCAGTAGGAACATCAGTATGGCTATGAATGCGCCGATGTCTGCACATGTTGTTGCTATGGATATGTGCGAAGCCCCGCCGGCAGATATTACGAGGCCCTGCTTCACAACCGGGACTCCGACGGCCTTCAGCAGATAGTAGACGAAGTAAGCGTTTATCGAAGTGAAGCTGGAGTTGAGAGCCATTACCGGCAGGAAAAGCAGCGGCGACGCGAAAACAGAGTATATTATCACGAAGCGCATGCTCCTGAGGCCCTTGACGCCAAACAGCACCACGATAAGGGATACAAGCACGACAGGAAAGAGGAACGCGTCTATCCTGTAGGCCTGGAAGATGAACGAGAGTGAGCCGCGCAGCACCGACACGAGCACGAAATACAACGCAAGTACAAATGCGCCTGCAGCTATATTGGCTGGTTTGGTCTCGAGCTCGAGCTTCTCCCTCATTGCGAACAGTATGGCAAGCGGCAGCATCAGCATGACGACTATTATGTATGTGACGGGGTCGTTATCCAGTATGCTGAACTGCGTAACGCGAATGGAGTTGAACGCGAATGCGACGAACGCTGCAACGAGAACAAGAAGTCCCAGCATCTTAGCCTTCCTGTTATCCATAAATTACACCGCCACGCGAACTAAATCTGATGTCCTCAGCCGAAATGGGCTTCATCACGGTTCAGTAGTTACTCTTTTCTTCATCGGACGCGTATATATCACCAGCAATGTATAAATAGGCAGTTTGCACTTCTGTCCTGAGGGAAAATCATGCCCAGGAAGGCCAAAGGCTACAGGTATGTCGAGCACACTGCCGACGTGGAGTTCATAGCCAGCGGCAGGACCAGGGCAGGGCTCATCAGGAACTCGCTGCTCGCAATGTTCGAGACAAACGCTTACATAGGCAGGCTCGGCAGGAGCAAGGGCAAACGGCGCAGCATAACGATAGACGACGTGGCTCCAGATCTTGGCACGCTTCTCTGGTACGTGCTGCAGGATGCGCTGTCGGTGGCCGATGCTGAGCAGCTCTTCGTGTATAAGGTCAGCAGGATAAGCGTAGGCCCTAAGGATTCTGGGCTTATTGCCAGGGCCACGCTGACGGGCAAGACCAGGGAGCCGCAATACTCAAAGCTTGAGGTGAAGGGCGTTTCCAGGTATGACATGAAGGTGTCTAAAACAGCACGCGGATACAAGGCGAGCGTCGTGCTTGATGTATGAAGCCGGGAGAGGGAATTGCACCCTCCTACGCCGCTCTGCAGGCGGCTGCATAGCTGATCTGCCATCCCGGCACGACGTATGGTTTTCCGCGCCCTGCTATTTATATTTTGTGTAGTCATATTACAGTGGACAGGCCTCTGTCTAATTTGGTGCTGATATGGCAGAACAAACAGTACCCGAGGAGCTCCTTTCGAAGGCCTCGGTTTTCGACGTAAAGACTCCAGTCTCCAGAGTAATGCCGATAATAGACGGACGTGGATCGGCGATAGTGACGAAGGGCGGCGAGTTCTACGGCGTGGTAGATTTCCGCGCAATGTACAGGTCGAAGCAGGGTATGAGCGTGAAGCGCAACGCAACTGTGGAGCGCTACGCCGTCAGGACCCCGAAGATAACCGCGAGCACGCCGCTTGATGACGTCATAGCGTACTTCTACAAGTCGCAGAGCACGGCGATGCCGTTCATCAGCAGGGGTGCGGTGCGCGGCGTGCTTGACAGGTACACGCTGCTCAAGATACTGCTCTCGCTTGGATACATGAAGGACATGAAGGTACAGGAGGTGATGACGAGCCCTGTGCTCGCCATAGACTCTGAAGCGAACATCTCTCAGGCCAAAGCCATTATGGCGCACAACAAGCTCAATAGGCTCGCCGTGGTGGACAACGGCAGGTTTGTAGGCCTGATAACCAACCACGACCTGATGGTGAAGTACACGAAGCCGCAGGAACGCCTGCCCGAGATGAAGACCAAGGTCTATACGCCCGCAAACGTACCCATAAGCAGCGTGATGGAAGGCAATCCTGCCACAGTAGACTACACCTCTGAACTTGATGAATGCGTGAGAAACTTCGTAGAGAGACGCATATCGTCGCTCATAGTGGTCAAGAAGGGCAAGCCTGTAGGTATAGCCACCATAAGCGACGTGCTTGCCGGGCTCATGTCAAGGAGGCGCATAGAGGAGAACAGGATAATATTATCTGGATTTGATGCCAACTCGTACGACTACGAGGATGAGGTGCGCGAGATGGTACGCGAGTTCATGGTCACAATGGAGAAGCTCCAGAAGCTCAAGGTAAGCTATGTCACGCTTACCATAAAGAATCTGAAGAACAACAGATACGACGTCAAGATGCGCATGATGTTCGAGAGAAATGGCACCGTGTCGATGGACCACACCAGCTTCTTGCTGGACAGGACGGTGGGCGAGCTGCTTGAAAAGATGAAGCGTGAGGTGCTCAAGCTCAAGGACAAGGATAGCAAGGGCAGGTATACCCTGAAGATGGCAGAGGAAGACGAGTTATGAACACGAAGGCGGCGGAGCGGAAAGGCGCAAAGGCACAGTCCAGCCTGGAGCTCCTCGTCACTCTCTCGTTCGGCCTTATAGTACTCCTGCCAATAGTAGTGCTTGCTTTCATACAGATATCCACTTCGTCTTCGACGCTCGCGACCACCGAGGCGCAGCAGACGGCCACGAAGCTCGCGAGCATATCGGCCTACGTGGGCCAGCAGGGCTACCCGGCCAAGCAGCTCACGCTGATACAGATGCCACCTGACATAGCTGCAATAGAGATAGGCACAATAACTGGAGGCATAGGCCACGAGATTGTGCTTGAAGTGCGCACGAACGCGGGCCTCAGCTACGTCACGGCGTACTCGCCAGTGAACGTGAGCGGCCAGCTGGGAGGGCTCACGTCCTCCGGCACATACTTCGTGAACGTGAGCGCGCAGACGCAGTGCCCCGAGAACTTCGCACTGCCGTGTGTCTACATCCAGCCCTCGTGACCGGCAGGCACAGAAGGCTTAAATATGGTTATCCATCATTTCTAACTGCCAACAGTGATCATGATGAAGGTGCTTCAGCTTGACGTCAAATCGATAGAGTACGAGCTTATAGAGCCAGAGCTCCGCGTCTACGAAAAGAGCGACGACAAGGATGTCAAAGTAGAAGATGCAGTAGTTCTGCTCGTGTCGGTGGAGCAAGGTGACACCCAGAACGTCGCCAAAAAGGCCATAGACGAAGCGGTGGCGTTCGCCACCAAGCAGAAGGTACCTAATCTCGTGCTTTACCCGTTCGCGCACCTGAGCGAAGATTTGGAGGCGCCGCAAAAGGCCATGGAGCTCTTCGCAGGCATGGTTAAGGAGGCCGAGAAGAGCGGGCTCAAAGTCGTTCACGCGCCGTTCGGCTGGAACAAGGCATGGCACATAATGATAAAGGGGCACCCGCTGGCCGAGCAGTCGAGGAAGTACTCCGAGGGCGCCGATGAGAAGAAACGCGCCAAGCCTGTCAGGCGCGACGTCGACCTGTCCATAGTAAAGAAAAGCGACTGGTCGGGGCTGCCTGCTGCGGACCACAGGACCATAGGGGAACAGAACAATTTGTACAGCTTCCAGGAGGTGTCGCCTGCAATGGTCTACTGGCACCCGAACGGCTGGATAGTGTTCAAGGAGCTCGTCAGGTTCATACGCGAGATGGAAGACAGGTATGAGTACGAGGAGATAAGCACCCCGGCCATAGCCAACGTGGCGCTGTGGCATGTCTCAGGCCACATAGACCATTATAGGGACAACATGTTCTCGTTCGAAAGCGGCTCTGACACGTTCGGCCTGAAGCCCATGAACTGCCCGTCGACAATGCTGATCTACAAATCAAGGAAGTGGAGTTATAGGGAGCTGCCGTTCAGGACGGCCATATTCGACAGGCTTTACAGGAGGGAGGTAAGCGGAGCGCTAAGCGGCCTGTTCAGGGTGCAGGAGATGACCCAGGACGACGGCCACATATTCGTGACGGAGAACCAGCTCAGCGATGAGCTGGCGTCGTTGATGAAGTTCGTAAAGGAGGCCTATGACACATTCGGGCTCAAGTTCACCGCAAAGCTGTCGACAATGCCTGAGGACCACATGGGCGACAAGGCACTCTGGGACAAGGCCACCGCTGCGCTGGAGGATGCGCTCAAGGCGAACAAGATTGCCTACGAGGTGAAGGAGGGCGAGGGCGCGTTTTACGGGCCCAAGATAGACTACGACGTGTTCGATTCGGCAGGCAGGGCCTGGCAGTGCGCCACCATACAGCTGGATTACCAGCTGCCGGTGAAGTTCGAGCTCACTTATACTGGAGAAGACGGAAAGCAGTATATGCCGGTGGTGATACACAGGGCCGTGCTCGGCACTCTGGAGCGCTTCACGGCCGTCATGACGGAGCACTTCCAGGGCAAGTTCCCGACATGGCTGGCGCCGTCGCAGGCCCGCGTGCTTTCGATATCAGAACAGGCAGCTGACTACGCCGAGAAGGTCTACAGGGAGCTGAAGAAGTATGGCATACGCGTGAAGCTGGACGCATCAGACAAGACTCTCGACTACAAGATACGCGACGCACAGATGCAGAGAGTGCCTTACATACTAGTAGTAGGCAAGAAGGAGGCGGAGAATGGCACCATTGCAGTCAGAAGCCGCAACGGCACCCAGAAGTTCGGCGTAAAGGTCGATGAATTCGCCGAGACCTTGCTCAAGGAGATAAGGGAGCGCTCTCTCAAGCTCTCTTATTGATTCCTTTAGTTATTCCCTTAGTTTGATTACAGCTACATGTGCAGCGCGTAGATGTTCCTGAAGAGCTTCTTGCCTTTCTTGACGCCGAACAACTTATAGGAACGCGTAGGTCTGAGCGTGTTGTGCAGCATGAAGTATTGGTTAGCCGCTTCCTTGTCGCCGATGTAGACGTCGTAGCCTCCCCTCACCTTCTCGGTCTTCGACAGGAAACTGCCCCTTGCTTCTATGAACTTCGTTATGCTGGCCGCCACGTTCTCGACCGTGCGCTCGTTTCCGCGGAGCTGCACCAGCGCCTCGTAGTAGCCGGAGCTCTGCCGGTAGCAACGCTGGCACATCATGCGCCTGAACTTCACGTGCACCTGCTTCTCGAATGTGACCCTTTCGTCCTCGTACTCGCTGGTTATTCTGACCGCTGCCTGCATTGTGTGCGTGTCGAAAGCAGTGACCTTCACTTCGCACTGACCAAGGTGCAGCTCGTGCTTCAGCGATTCGGCCATAGCCTCGAGGCTGAAATCATCGAAACCCTCCGGGGTGCGTATGCGCTCGCAGCTCCTGCACCTGTCTATCTGCGCCTTGTCCTGTATGCCGGCGCTTATCTTCTCTATCACGCAGAACTCGCAGAACTCGCCTATGAAGCGTGCGTCGTCGGTAGACCTGCTGCATGTCGGGCAATATTTCAGAATGTCACTCACCCGCCTCGCTTTCCTTGAAGTGCCTGCCGAGGATGGCACCGTACGCAGGCCTCGTTATGAGCACTCCCATGAGCGCACCTATTATGGTGGATTCCGAGAACCCGATGACGCTCACTAGGGACGTGGAGAAGAACAGGGGAAGCATCGCCACTATGAGCAGCGTCGCATCGGCCCAGACGATATAGAACGCCTTGCCAAGCACGCCCTTGGTCGTTGAAAATGAAGTGTCTCTGGAGAGCATCTCGTCGGTTATTATTATCTGGGCATCGACTCCAGTACCCACCACGGCTATCATGCCGGCGAACGCCGAGAGGTCTATCGTGCCCACGAGACCTATTATGGAAACAATTATGAAAAGCTCCATCAGAGTAGTGAGAAGTATGGGCAGCACCAGGAAGGCGCGCCTGTACCTTATCGTTATGTAGACAGATATAAGCACGACCGCAGTTATGAGCGCTATAGCGCTGATGTTGAGCGCATTCCGGCCGAGGGTCGGGGCCGTGCTAGTAGGGGTGCCCACTATGACGCTGACCGGAAGCGCACCGCCGCTGAGTATGCTTGCGATTGTCTTAGTCTGGTTGGTTGCATAGGCCAGCTTCTGCGCAGTAGGTACGCTTGAGGGCGCGAAGCCTGATATGAGATAGTTGTCGCCTGCCGTGCCGTTCGTTATCGATGGATTGAGCAGCGGCGACGCGAGAAGGCCGACCATCGGCCATATGTTGACCACGGTGCTGTTTATCGTGGCCTGGAAGTATGTTGGCGTCATGTTGGCCTTGCTCTCGAGCTTTACAGTGTAGTTGTCCGCCTTCGCGCCGGATAGGAGCGACGGGGCAAGGTTTGAGCTCGCGAGTATAGTGCTGTACTTGTCCTTGTTGGCCGCGAGGAACGACAGCGCCGAGCTCTCGCTCGCGTTGGTCGGCGAAACTGGAACGACAGGTATGGCGCCCACGTTGTACGCCAGTGCGGAGCGCATCGAGGCGAGCGCGCCTGACTGCGAGAGACCGAGAGACTGGTTGCTAAGTATTGAGGAGTTTATCAGTATGATGGTGTTGGTCGGCCTGTCGAGGAACATGTACAGGGGCTGGTTCGCCTGGCCGAAGACTACCTTGGCGAACTTATTCACCGCGCTCTGCTTTATGAAGAACGTCACCTCCCACTCGACCGTACCGTTGGAGAGTATCGGAGGTACCTGGCCTATGCTGCCCTGCAGTATCTCGCTGCCGTTGATGGCCTCCCTGCCGGACACTATACCCTGGAACCTTCCCTGGCTCTCTATTATCGAGATCGTGCCGTTTACCTCTGTAGGGCTGACGGACGGAACTGTTATGTAGACCTCGGAGTTGCCGATACCCTCGACTGTCACCTGCTTCAGGCCGAACGTCGAGACGCGCTGGTCCAGGTCTGATATGAGCGACGCCATCTCGGTTGAGTTGACTGGGTGCTGCAGCGTAACGGGTATGCGCGTGCCTCCCATGAACTCTACCCCGAAGTGAAGCCCGTAGTGCAGGTCGAGCGCCAGCAGCGCCACGAATATGACCACGAGCGCCAGGAGGCGCATGTCCTTTAAGTATGATGAAATATTGTTGGTCATATCCTGTCCCTGCGTTTCTTGTACCAGACCACCATTACGGTGTTGCCGAACCACGTGGTTAGGATGTCAGCCAGCAGGCCGAACAGCACCACGCCCGATATCTCTATGTATGTGGGTATAAACGCTATGTATGATATTATGAACAGCGTTAGGAACGAGAGTATTGCCGTGCTCGTCATCGTCACGCCGGTCGTGAAGGTCGACATTGCGCGCTCAGTAGGTGTGCCCTCCGTGCGCTTGAGTATGCGTATAGATGAAAGAAGGTCCGTGTCTATCGAGAATCCTATGAGCATCAGTATGCCGCCGACGGACGCTACGCCGAGCGGTATGTGGAAGGCACCCATGGCGCCGAGAGCCACTATTATGTCGTTGGCCGCGCCGAACACGACCGCCAATGAAGGTATGGGCGTGCGGAATATGAAGAACACCGCTATGGCGACCAGTATGAAGGCGGCTATTATTATGCCGCGCACCTGACGTAGGAAATAGCTGCCAAGGGTCGGCGTGACGTCCTGGTAAGAATAGTTTGAGAAACTGATGTGCGACCTCAGCAGGCTCATTATGCCGTCCTTGTAGACCGCAGATGCGTTCGTGTACATAGTCTGCGCCGCCGCCCGCACAGACTGCGCGTCGCTTGAATTGTAGGCGACGCTGCTGGAATGGACGAACCGTGACAGGTCCGCGAGCTCAGATGAGTAGTGCACGTTCATGGAAGACAGGTATTTTGTCTGGTTGGACTGCAACGATGCCAGAAGCGCCTTGGCCGTTGAGTTGTTCGGCTGTGCTGCAAGCTGCGCCAGCAGCGCCTCCACGCTCACCGTGGTGACGGTGTAGTTGGAGTACTCATTGTAGACCGCGAGCAGCTCGTTGTCAGCGGCCGCAATGCTGTCATTGGCCGGCAGCGTTATGAGCACGCTGGTGACGCCACCTACCGACGACTGCGAGACCTGCGTGTTCGGTATCTTGGCGGAGAGCGCGCTCGTGAGGTTCTGTATGTTGACCGCACTGGTTGTAGTAAGGGTCACGCTCACGCCTCCCGCAAGCGACGGATCGAGCGCTATCTTGGGTATGAAGTAGAGGCTGATGAATAGCAGGGCTAGGGGCAGCAGTATGAGCAGCTTGTAGTGGCGTGATTCGTATATGTTCCGCATGCTACCAATCTGTTGTTGCTATCTCCGGCCCGCAGACAAGGATTAGCGTCCGAGCATAGTAGTATAGGTATGCCTTTTTCGTATAGATATAAAAACTGTAAAGAAAAGCAAAAAGGAAGGGGTACGCTCAGGCGTACCTCTTCATCAGCTTCAGGTGCAGCGAGGTGCTGAACCCGTACACTATGTAGAACAGCGCAAGCAGCATGACGGCTATGCCGAAGAAGTGCTCGGTACTCATGTTGCCAGTGTATAGTATAAGGCCCACGAAGAGTATGTATATGCTCCAGTAGACGGCCCTGAAGACGTGCCATCCGGAATGCATCTCGGCATAGTGGAGCTGTCTCGAGTACTGCATACTCGGATCTATCGTAACTACCGTTTTTTTCTCTGCCATTTTCACACCTTAACCTCGCTGGTATTGGGATGCCAAACTTTAAAAACCATGTGCAGGACGGAAATAGCTATTCCTGCGCCTTGCGCTGGACTGTTGCGGCGAAAGTCTTCGCGAGCGTCTCAGGCACCGCGGCACTGAGCCCCGAACCTGCGTAGAGCTCGCCCACGCGCGCGGCTGACGCAGCAGTCGCAGGGTCCCTGGAGCGTATGGAGCAGACGTCACGATATGGCTTTATCGAGGGCTCGAACGTACCAAGGGCCTTCGCCGCGCTTATTATCTCGAGCTTGTCCATCCCTATGAGCGGGCGCATTATGAAGAGCCTGGTCCCCTGCTCCGATGCTGCAAGGTTGCGCACGGTCTGCGAGGCCACCTGGCCGAGGCTCTCCCCCGTCACTATAGCTATTGCGTGCTCCTTCGCGGCTATGGCCTCCGCCGTCTCGAGCATGAAGCGCTTGAAGAGCACTAGCTCGAGGCTGTGCGGCAGCTTCATCGCTATGCTCTGGAAGATATGCGCTGGCGCGTAGTAGGCTTTACTCTTGCCTGTGTACTGCGCCAGTATAGCCAGCAATTCCTGGATCTTCGTGCCTTCTACCTCGGAGCTGCTGCCGAAGGCGTGGAAGTGCAGGTATATCGGCATGAGGCCGCGCTTCATGGCATAATACGCCGCTACCGGCGAGTCTATGCCGCCTGACATCAGCACTATGGCTTTGCCGGAAGAGCCGACAGGCAGGCCGCCCAAGCCCTTTATGTGCTGCGTATGCATGAGCGCACCGTCATGCGTCACTTCGATGTACAATGTCTCTTTCGCGTCCTTGTCGAGCTTGAACGTAAGCGCGTCCGCATGCTCCAGGAAGGCGTGCACGAGCTCCTGCGACGTGAAGGGTGTACTCTTGTCAGACCTGTGCGCTACAAGCCTGACGGCAGTGCCCTTCGGCACGAGCCCTGTGGACGTTTTCATTATGGCGTTTATGTCACTGTCGGCCCTCGCCACTGGCGCATACCATGAAATGCCGAAGACATGCCCGAGGCGTTCCAGCACGTCAGGAACGGCCATGGGCTTTGCAGTTATCATAAGCCTGTCGCGCCTGTGCTCGACTGCCGCGCCCGTGCCGTCGAGAGCCAGCTCGACGTTGGAGACGAGCTTGCGGACGAAGGTACCCCTGTTCCTGCCCTTCAGCCATAGCTCGCCGAAGAGTGCGACAACGGAGTCGTAGCTGTGCATGGGAACACCCGAAAACGTGCAATACCTTTTGCCCGTCAACAGCTAAAAACCCGCCGTGGCGGACTTTCGGGCCTGCGGGAAACTATTTTAAACCCGAGCGCCAAAGCAGTATCTGTTACGATAACATGAACATGAACGTGATCGCTTCTTTGAAGGCGTTCTGGCAGAACTCGAGGCACATAATCAACATCAGCTACAAGCCTTCTCAGCTGGAGTTCAACAAGAGCGCCAAGATCATCATACTTGGCATACTGCTCGTCGGAATATTGGGGCTCGTGCTTGCCATAGTGGTGTCGCTTGCCGTTTCAGGGACCCTGTCGCTGATCTGACCTGGAGGGCTTCGAGGTAATCCTATGGAGGTCGATATAGACTTCACCCAGAGCGCACAGGAGAACGCCAATGCTTATTATGAGAGGGCGAAGAAGCTGGAGCGCAAGCAGCAGGGAGCCGCGAAGGCGATGAAGGACCTAGAGAAGCGCCTTGCAGAAGCTGGCGAGGCGCAGCTGGTGGTGAAGAAACGCATCGCCATGCTCGAGCAGAAGGAGTGGTACGAGAAGTTCCACTGGTTCTTCGCAAGCAACGGCATGCTTGGTATCGGCGGCCGCGACGCGCGGCAGAACGAGCTGGTCAATTCTAAGCACTTCGAGGACAACGACCTCTTCTTCCACTCTGACATCTTCGGCGCCTCCGTAGTAATACTCAAGGATGGCTTGAAGGCGCCGCCGGAAGTCAGGGATGAGGCCGCACAGTTCGCGGCGTGCTATTCCTCAGCATGGGAGAAGCAGCTGAACAACATTGACGTCTACGCCATGAGGCGCGAGCAGGTGGGCAAACTCACCGACAAGGGCTCGCTTGGCACGGGCAGCTTCTCGCTTCGCGGGGAACGCGAATGGCACAGGCGCATGCAGCTGGCGCTCTGCCTCTTCGTGAAGGACGGCAGGCTCAACGCCGTGCCGATGAACACGTTCTATGCGATGGACGAGAAGCCTGGCAGGCACGTCTCAGCGACGCAGGGCAGGAAGAAGAAGTCCGACACGGCCAAGGAGACGGCGGCGTGGCTCGAGTATGATAACATCGACGCCGTGATGCAGCAGCTGCCCGCAGGATCTTTCCACATAGAGAAGAAGGGCGCGAAGGTTGGTTAATGACCTGGCATGCAGCATATTAGATTTGCCCCAGCCTCGCAGTGCCACGGAAGCCTGAGACGTGAGGGGGAGAGATTTGAACTCCCGAAGCCCAAAGGATTAGGCTCTGAACTTAGCGCGTTCTACTTTTGCAGAGCTTCGAACTTCAACAGCAGGTCGTTTTTCAATTCCTCCCAGTTTTTAGGCCGGTTTGCTGCAGGAATAAATGGGTTCGTGATATTCCGCATCTTCTTCGGGTTGCTCGTTTTAAGGCGGTGAATGGCCTTCTGCAGGAACACCTCCGCGGTGTCGTTAGTGTCTTCCGATTCTAACATCAATTCGATTGCGGTTTTGAGCGCCTTTTTAGAGCACATCGGCAATGCAGCATGAACATCGTATAAGTCTTTTCCTTCAGCACGTGTTGCAAGAGCATTCATCTTGCGTGCGGTTAAATCCTCTATCGAATATATGCGCATTCCACTTATAGAAGATTGTGTAAACTCGGAAACTATTTGGCGATTTTCTAAAGGTTTCGCTACGAGAAGCTTCTTTGATGCGACATCAACTCTGACATGGTCAATGCCGCCAAGAGGCGTCTCATATTCACAGTAAAACTGCATCGTGAAGCGTATCCTGCGGAGTTCAGCTATTTTATAGCCCCCAATCCCATCTGCAAGCTTCTTGCAGAAATCGGGCAAATCTTTCCTTGCATTCTCGGTCACTAGATCAAAGTCTGCGTCCTCTGAAAACCGCTGCATCTTTTGCAGATATACTTTACTAAGTGCTGTGCCTCCTTTGAATACCAACGAATTTGGTTCCAAAATTGTAAGTGCGGCTATTTGAGATATCACGTCCATAAGATGAAATTCTTTGAACACAAACTGAAGAGGAAGTCCATAACGAATGGCAATTGCCCTGCACACTTCTAAGTCGAGTTTCATGAAATTCTACCTTTACTGCTTATCTCTTTCCTTATTTTGTCGAATATGCTACGCCTTTTAGCTTTGATAAAACGATCCACATACGACTCAAATTCCTTTAGCTCTTCTCTGTTGAGCGCCGCCGTCCTATATGCATTAATTAATTTGTCCATTTCAACTGAATATCTTTCCAGATAAATGCAATCAAATAATGTCTTTGCCTTAGTTGAAACTGTTAAGCCATTTATATCTTCAAACCCTATGGCTTTTTCTTTCAGTGCAACGGACCTGAATTCGTACATTCCAAATGCCTTTGATGCAGATTTATTGATTGTCACTACAGTAATTGTAAACGGTAGTTCTGTGACAAGCCTGTGGACATACAAGGCGCCGGAAAATCCAATATATCCATTGTATGTGCTCTGTGCAGCCGCAAATGCATCTCTTATCGGGTTCGCAGAATATACCCCGCGCTTTAGACGGATGAGCTTGCCCGACTTGCTTAACCTACTCAGCGTAGTTTTAAGAGTGAACCCATCACATAGTTTCAGACTTTCGAGCGTCTCTAGCATAGCGATGCCTCCGGGGGAGGTTTGAACTGCATTTACCAGTCTTTCTACCAACTTATCCATATATCAATAATAAACAATATGTTTATTTAAAGCTTTTGTAAGAAAAAGTGTACTGGCTGTCAGAATGATGCAGGGGGAGAGATTCGAACTCTCGAACCCCTACGGGAACGGGCCCTAAACCCGCCGCATTTGGCCAGGCTTTGCTACCCCTGCACAGGCAGTATAGGCCATTATGCATATTAAGCCTTTTATGCGTCGTGCAGCATTGCGCGCAGGGACTGCACGCAAGCCTTAAATATCGTGCGCGCCGCAGTATTTCTGTGAGTGATGTGTACCAATCACCTGTTTTGTGCCGCATGCGCATGGCGCGCACGCAGAGCTAGCGGCTACTTCTCCTTTCCAACCTTCAAGACCCTGCGCACGCAGTGCCGAGGCAAGGGTTTTAGCTTTTGAGATTTGATGATATCGTGAGATAATGATAACCACGAAGTATGTGAGGGATCACGTCGACGAAATACGCGCATCGCTAGCGAAGCGGAGGAGCGACTACCCCATTGATGAACTGCTCAAGCTGGACGAGGAGTGGCGCAGCCAGAAGACAAAGCTCCAGCAGCTACAGGCACAGCGCAACAAGGCCAGCCTGGAGATATCCGAGACGAAGAAGAAGGGCGGTGCCATAGACGATAAGGTGGCGGCGCTGGCCGATATCAAGAACTCCATAGAGGGGCTTGAGGGAAAGCTACTGGAGTATGAGACGAAGATGGAGAACCTGCTGTACAGGCTTCCGAACGTGATGATGCCAGAGGTACCCGAGGGCAGGAGCGATGCCGATAACCCTGAGATACGCAAGGCAGGCAAGATAAGGAATGAGGAATCGATAGGCCATGAGGAGCTTCTCAGCACTATGGGCCTGCTCGACATGGAGAGGGCGGCAAAAGTTGCGGGCGCGAGGTTTTACTACCTGCGCGGCGACCTGGTGCTCCTGGAGCATTCGCTGGCGAGGTTCGCGCTGGACGAGATGGCAAAAAGGGGGTACACGCCCGTGGAGCCGCCGTTCATGATGAAGAACAAGTATTACAAGGGCACGGTGCCCTTGGGCACGTTCGAGGAGATGCTTTACATGATAACCTCGCCGAACGAAGCTGCAACTAAAGCCGAATACGAGAAGAT
>DAHWAI010000032.1:0-17043 GCA_027327295.1 Microcaldota archaeon | reverse complement strand
GCTATCTCGGTCAGGCCGGCGTCCGTGACGAGCGCGCACGGCACGCCCTTGTACTTGAAGGCTCCGAAGAGCTTGACGAGCGCCTCCTCGTCGCTCACCTTGAGCACGATCTTCTTCTCGCCGTTGTCGAGCCATTCTTTCACGACATGCCTGTCGGCTTTCTCAGCCTCGAAATAGCTCATGAGCGAGGCGTGCGCGGCCTGCGCCGCTATCTTGCCGCGGCTCATCTCAAGGTCTGTCCTGAGGACTATCGCCTGCTTTATCTCGTCCTGCACAGGGTGATTAAGGAAAAGCCCTAATAATAAGCTTACGCAAGCGAGAGCATAGCCTTCTGCGGCCTCCTGACCGCTGCGAGCGCCGCGTCCTTGAAGCCGGCGCCGTCTGCAACGTATATGTGCTTGAAGATTGCCGGCAGCGCCTTGTCCGTAATGAGCTGGTAGTTGTGATACCCTGGTTTCCTCACGACGGTCGGGACATCCCACTTGGCAGCAGGCAGCCCTTCCACCCCGAAGTCGTCGAGCAGTAGCGACGGCCTTTCACCATTCCTGGAATCGGCCTTATGCATCAGCGATTTGTACTCGACTATGGCGTGCACGCCAGCATCTTCCAGCCTGGCCTTTATGGCGTCCGCCGCAGCCCCGTGCACCTCTGGATTGGAGCTCCTGACGACTATATCATAACCGCGCTCACCGAGCGCCCTAAGTGTATCCACAACGTAGCCGATGAACGGCAGAGTGAGATTCGTATTCCTTTTCGCGACAGAACTTCTGAGCAGCCCCGCGAGCCCCATCATGCCATAGAACGTGCCCTCCTCAAACCCGTTCTCTACTGCCTTGCCCAACCTGGACTTAACCTTCCTGAGCCTGTCCCCGAACCTCTCCGAAACGTCGTCCACCAGGCAGCCGTCGAGGTCCACCACCACGAATGGCTTCTGATTGGTTGCAGAGCCCTCGCTCGCGTTCCTGAAGTCGCTGTTGAACGGGCCAGTTATGGCTGTTGGCATCCATATCGCAGGAAAGGCTTGCCATGCTACCTTTAAATATGTCTATATGGCATTCGTTGATTGTCCAATAGACAGGCCATTGCGTCAAGGTTTTAGCCTTTTACAAAGATAAGCAAGCGGTTGGAATGCCCCTCGCCAAGGAAGCGCAGAACATCGCCTCGAAGTTCATACGCGAGTACTACTCAAGGCACCCGGTGAGCGTGGCCGGCGTTACCTCGCGCGAGTTCGGGTTTGGCGACTTCGAGAGCAAGATACGCACCAGGCACCTCTCCTTCCAGAGCGACCGCGACTTCAACAGGTATCTGGCGGAGAACGCGCCGCCGTTCGTCTCGTACTCATCTGCTCTCTACGAGAGGCCCGCCTCCCGGCCGATGGAGACCAAGGGCCTCATAGGCGCTGAACTCGTCTTCGACCTCGATGCCACTGACATGCACCTGCAGTGCCAGAAGGAGCATGGCAGCTCATGGGTATGCCAGAACTGCCTCTCATCAGTCAAAGCCGAAACCATCAAACTAATAGAGGAGTTTCTCATGCCTGACTTCGGCTTCCAGGCCAGTGACATAAGCATAAACTTCAGCGGCAACCGCGGCTATCACGTACGCGTGAGCAGCGACGACGTGATGCACCTCGACGGGAAGGCCAGGAAGCAGATAAGCGACTACATCTCAGGCAATGGCATAAGCATAGAGGCCCTCTTCCCAACCATCGGCAAGAAGGGCGTGCGGCTGATCGGGCCCAAGCCTGCTGATTACGGCTGGGGCGGCAGGCTCGCGAAGGGCATGGTAGAGGCCGTCAACAGGGGCCCGGCTGCGCTCGAGGCTCTGGGCGCTGGGCCTGCCGAGGCGCGCATCATGGAACGCCACAAAGCCTCTGTCATAATGGGGATAACGACGGGCAACTGGGACATGGTCCGCATCAACAAGAAGGCTGATTTCTGGTCCAACGTTCTGAAGGGCATGACAATAAAGCAGAGCGACTCAATAGACAGGAACGTCACGAACGACCCGTCGCACCTGCTCAGGGCGCCGGAAACTCTGCACGGAGACACGATGCTGGTCTCGAGGCGCATAGAGTCAGTCAAGGCGCTCGCGAAGTTCGAGCCAATGGCCGACGCAATCGCGTTCAGGGGCGGTACGATGCTCGTCAAGGCGGCAAAAGTGCCGAAGTTCAGCATGGACGGCAAGGAATTCGGCCCTTACGATAACAAGGAGGTTGCGCTGCCCACTTATGCTGCGCTCTACCTGCTGATGAAGCGCGCGGCAGTGCCTGCATGAGCATGCCTTATGTTCCCGTAATCTGACGTTTCTGATAGGTTTTTATTTTAATGCACGGATAAGAGTATGATAACAATGGCAGAGAGGCTGCTGGTGCTCGCGGTAGACATCGACAATGACCTCTACCGCAAGGCCAGGAAGAGCGGCCCTGTCGTCGGGCGTGAGGACAACCTGAAGGCGGCTGCGGCCCTTGCCCTCGCAGATCCGCAAGATACGGACGCCAACGCCATGTTCGAGGCCGTGCGCAAGTACGACGAGCTGAAGAAGCAGGGTCATGACGTCGAGGTCGCGACCATAACGGGCGCGGAGCGCGAGGGCTACGCAGCCGACGCAGAGCTCTCGCGCCAGATAGACATAGTGCTCGACAGGTTCAAGGTCGACGCCTGCGTCTTCGTGACGGACGGCGCTTCGGACGAGCGCTTCCTTCCAATACTCAAGACGCGCACCAAGATAAACAGCGTAGACGTGGTGCGCATGAAGCAGGCTGAGAAGTTCGAGAGCACATACTTCGCCATACTGGAGAAGCTCAAGGAGCCGCATTACGCCAGGATCGTCTTCGGCATACCCGCGCTCCTTCTCCTGCTCTTCGCTGTGAGCTACTACCTCAACTTCGGGTGGCAGCTGCCGGTCGCGCTCATAGGCATATACCTGATAATGAAGGGCTTCGGGCTCGAGGACGCTTTCGTCGAGTCGTTCAGGGGCCTGGGCTTTAGCATCAACAGGCTGAGCTTCATCTTCTACATAAGCTCGATGATATTCTTCTTTATAGCGCTGGTGCTGGGGTACGGCAACTTCGCGCACAGCCTGTCGTCTAATCCGCTGACCACTGATTCATACGCGGTGCAGGGATTCCTGTTGCTTTTCCCTATAAGCCTGGGCCTGTACATGGTCGGCCGCATAATGGACCTGGAGAACAAGCACCTGCGCTACAAGGCCATCAACATGGGCACGTACATCAGCTACGCCATAATAGCGCTCGCCATACTGTACGTAGTGACTGAGTGGTTCGTCGGGCAGGTGTACTTCTGGCAGTTCCTGCTCGCAATCCCCATAGCGATGTTCATAGGCTATGCCATCTCATTACTAAGCGCGGCGACCAAGCGCCACGCCATAGAGCGCTCGTCGCTCAAGAATAAGAACGTCATAAACGACATAGGCGCCTACATAGGGAAGGTGACGAGCATAGACAGCAAGCGCGGCACAATGTCGGTCAAGACAGACTACGGCAGCACCCTAACGTTCGACATAGACCGCATCACGAGCACGAGCGAGGCCGACAGAGTGATAGTGCGCTGAGGCCGCGCAGGTGCATCCTGGCTGCTCCTCAGAAAGGTTTATATTCATGCCTGACAATAATACCTACGCCGGACTGTATAACAGCAGGAACATCGTGCTTCACGAGTTCATAGGCCTGGAGGTCAGGGTTTCCAAAAGCCTTGACGCGAATAGAAGGGCTCTATCTGGCACAGTCGTCAATGAGACGAAGAATACGCTCATAGTCCGGACAACGCGTGGCATCAGGAGCATACCGAAAAACGGCTCCGTGTTCGCGTTCCGTGTCGGCGGCAAGAGCTTCACCGTCGACGGCGCCGAGATATGCTTCCGGCCCGACGAGCGCATAGAGAAGGCAATGAAGTTCTACAAGAGGCGCAAATAGCCCCTAAGGAATGCAGTGATCAATTGGAATGCAACGATCCGAAGTGCCCGGTCCACGGCAGCCTCAAGACCCATGGCAGCGAGCTTGAGGGCATTGTCGTCAGCGACCGCGCCGCCAAGACCGTCATAATAGAGAGGCCGTACACCACGTTCCTGAAGAAGTACGAGCGCTCGCTCAGGAAGAACTCGCGCATACCTGCATACAACCCGCAGTGCATCGGCGCCAAGGTCGGCGACAGGGTCGTCATAGCGGGCACCAGGAAACTCAGCAAGACGAAATCGTTCGTCGTCACTAAAATACTTGAGAGGGCGGACACAGAATGAAGGGCATAGCAACCAGAATATCGAAGGGCCTCATGCCTGGCTCAATACTCACGTGCGCCGACAACAGCGGCGCCAAGACAATCATGGTAATAAACAAGATAGGCAAGGCGGGTGCGCACAAGCGCCTCGCAAGCGTCGGCATAGGCGATATAGTGACCGCGAGCGTCAAGAGCGGCACGCCGCAGTATGTGAAGAAGAAGGTCCGCGCCGTCATCATAAGGCAGAGAAAGACCATGAAGCGCGCCAACGGGATGCGCGTTCGCTTCGAGGACAACGCCGCCATACTGATAACCGACAGCAACCTGCCGGTAGGGACCGAGGTCAAGGGCGCAATGGCCCGCGAGGTCATAGAGCGCTACATAAAGCTCGCCGGCATAGCTTCGAGGGTGATCTGATGATAAGCAGCGGAAAGCCGAGGAAGCAGAGGAAGTTCAGGTTTGCAGCGCCGCTGCACGCGAGGCAGCACTTCCTCCACGCCCACCTTGCGAAGGAGGCGCGCCAGAAGCTCGGCATAAAAGTCAGGGCTGTGCAGATATCGAAGGGCGATACCGTCAAGGTCATGTCAGGCAAGAAGAAGGGCACTACCGGCAAGGTGACCTCGGTGAGCCTGAGGAAGAACGCCATATACCTAGACTCGTACGTGAAGAAGAACGCCAAGGGCAAGGAGTACGGCGTGCCCATAAACGTGAGCAACGTCTACATAACCGACCTCAACCTTGTTGACAAGGCGAGGGCCGCGAAGCTCAAGCAGCAGCCAGCCAAGGCGCAGGTGCAGGCCGCGCCGGCGCAGGAACAGGCCGCGCCGGCGCAGGAACAGGCGCAGAAGAAGTGATGATCATGGGAAACAAAGGCAACAGCAGGCATATAAAGGGCCTCAACGCCCCGCGCTACTACGGGGTGCACAGGAAGGAGTACGCTTATGCTGCGAAGGCAGACGCCGGCAGGCACACTCTACAGAAGAGCCTGCCTCTTAGCCTGGCGATAAGGAAGCTTGGCATAGCTGCGTCGCTCAAGGAGTCGCAGCGCATAATAAGGCAGGGCAACATCTCGGTGCTGGGGAAGGTAAGGCGCGAGCCCTCATTCCCTGTAGGCATAAGCGACACCATAGAGACGAAGGGTGCGCCAAGGTACGCGCTCTCGGTCAACGAGCAGGGCAAGGCCGCATTCTCGGAGGTGGCGAAGGACGCTTCTACATATTACAAGATAGTAGGCAGGTACAAGACGAAGAAGGGCGTCGTGATGGCGAGGCTCCACGACGGCGCGAACGTGCTTCTAAAGGGCGCCTTCAAGCCTGGCGATTCAGTCGCTATGGACGCCAAGGGCGCCAAGGGCGTGGTGAGCCTCAAGGAGGGCTCGAAGTGCACGATCATAGACGGTGTGCACGCGGGCACGACCGGCACGATAAAGGAGCTGAAGCCCGGAAGCATGAAGGCAGGCCCGTCGGCGGTCATAGAGGAGCAGAAAGGCCAGAGTTTCGAGACGCTGGTAAGGAACCTGATAGTTACTGAGTGACGCTTATGGCAGAGAAGTCAGCAACACCGATGCGCGCGATACGCGTTGACAAGGTCATCATCAACATAGGCACCGGCGCCAGCGACGAGCACGCGGCGAGCGCCAAGAAGCTCATAGAGCTGGTGACGAAGGCGAAGCCGACGTACGCCCTGGCGAGGAAGCGCATCCCTACCTTCAAGATAGCGAAGGGTACGAAGATAGGGGCGTTCGTGACGGTACGCGGACCAAGGGCCAAGGAGCTGGCGCAGAAGCTATTCACCGCGGTGGACAACCGTGTCAAGCCATCGAGCGTTACGAACAACACAGTCAACTTCGGCATACACGAATACATAGACATAAGCGGCATAAAGTACGATCCTAGCATAGGCATGATGGGCATGAATGTCAACGTCTCGTTCCGCAGGCCAGGCCTGAGGACGGAACTCAAGAAGCGCGCCTCCGGCAAGGTGAAGAGGAGCCACAGGACGATAGGACGCGCCGAGTTGGTAGAATACTTGAGCAGGGAATTCAAGGTAGAGGTAGCAGGTGCATAAAATGAAAGTTAAGCACGAGGAGAAATTCAAGGGCCAGGGCACGCGCAAGTGCAGGATCTGCGGAGGCACGCGCGCGCTGATAAGGTCGCACAACCTCTACATGTGCAGGAGGTGCTTCCGCGAGGCGGCAAGCAGCCTCAATTTCAAGAAATACGGTTGATGCTATGGACAGGCTCGCAGACGCGATAAACACGATAAAGACGAACGAGCGCATAGGTAGGCGCGAGTGCGCGGTCTACTCGACGAAGCTCACGCGCGCAGTCCTCGACGTGATGCAGAAGAACGGCTACATCGAGGGCTACGAGGAGTACACGGAGCGCTACGCGCACATGCTGAAGGTGAAGCTCTCGAGGCGCATAAACAGCATAGGCGTCGCCAAGCCGCGGTACTCGATAGGCAAGGCCGACATACAGCGCTACGAAGAGCGCTACATACCTAGCAAGGACTTCGGCATACTGGTGCTGTCAACGCCCAAGGGCCTGCTGACCAACAGGGAGGCGAGGGCTGAGGGGACTGGCGGCAGGCTCATAGCGTACGTGTACTGAAAGAACTGATGATCACATGGCAAGCGTTGAAATCCCGCAGGGCATAACCGTCGAGGTGAAGGGCGGCACCATCATCACGAAGGGCCACCTGGGCGCCAACGAGCGCGCGTTCAACTCGGCGCTGCTCACGGCTAAGGCCGAGCAGGGCAAGGTGACGATAAGCCCGGTGCAGGACAAGAAGCTCGAGAGGAAGGCCGGCACTGCCGCGCAGGCGCTTGCAAGCGAGGTCAGGAACGACATGGCAGGCGTCACAGAGTACTTCGAGACGCGCATGGAGGCAGTGTTCGCACACTTTCCCATGACGCTTGAAGTGAAGGACTCCAAGCTCATGATAAAGAACATGTTCGGTGAGCGCGCGTCAAGAAGCGCCAACATAGTCGGAAGCACAAAGGTCGAGGTCAAGGACAAGTCCGTGCGCATATACGGCACAAGGCGCGACGACGTAGGTCAGACGGCCGCGAACATACGCGCCGCGTGCAAGGTGCGCAAGAAGGACGAGCGCGTCTTCCAGGACGGCATATACCATTCAGTGGCGTGAAGACAATGGCCAAGTCAATAAAGGCAAGGAAGAAAGGGCACCCAAAGTTCAATGTGCCCAACGCAGGCGCGAAGAGCAGGAGCCGCGTCAAGCCGCGCTGGCGCACGCAAAGGGGGATCGACAACAAGAAGCGCATCAAGAAGAAGTTCATGGGCGCGGTCCCTGGCATAGGCTACAGGAATCCCGAGCAACTGCGCCACGTGCGCGCCGACGGCACTATAGCGAAGCTGGTGCATAATACATCTGAACTGCTCGAGCTGCTCGAGAACCCCGAAGACTCGAACATAAGCGTGACCATCGCGGGCGCGGTCGGCAAGAGGAAGCGCGCCGCGATAGCAGAACTGGCGAAGAAGAACGGCATAAAGGTAACCAACGGTGGCACATCATGAGCATAAAGTTTACTAGGAGGATCGCGGCCCAGGTCATGGGAAGGGGCGAGAACGCCGTCAAGATAAAGAAGGACTCGGTCGAGGACGCGAAGAAGGCGATAACGAGAGACGACGTCAGGGCCCTCATCGGCAAGGGCGCAGTCTACACGATAAAGGAGAAGCGCAACATGAGCAGGTACGGCTCCGAGCTCAAGAAGAAGCGCTCCGAAGGGCGCTCACGCGGCCCGGGCAGGAAGAAGGGAACCTACAAGGCGCGTACCGGCATCCTCTACAAGAAGAAGGTCAGGGCGCAGCGCCGCATAATATCGATGCTCAAGGAGCAGAAGCTCATAGATAACGAGATGTACAAGAAGTTCTACGCGCTCGTCAAGGGAGGCACGTTCATGACCAAGGTGCAGCTCATCAACCACATAAAGGGCAATGGCGTCAAGATGGACGACGCACTGTTCGACAAGCTGAGGCACGCGTGATAAGATGCAGGCGATAAAGCACAGGAGGGCAAGCGCGAAGACGAACTACGGGAAGCGCGTCGAGCTGCTCAAGGGGCGCCTGCCCAGGCTCGTCGTGAGGAAGAGCAACAGGAACGTGCTCATCCAGCTCGTCAAGTACGAGCCTGACGGCGACAAGGTGCTGGCAAGCGTGAGCTCGAGGGAGCTCTCGAAATTCAACTGGCTGCCCCACAGCAACATACCTACAGCATACCTTACCGGCATGCTGCTGGCGAAGAAGGCAAGGCCGATGAACGTAGGCAAGGTCGTGCTCGACACGGGCCTGAGCAAACCAGTCAAGTTCAATGTTCTTTTCGCCGCAGCGAAAGGCTGCGCTGACAACGGGGTCGAGCTTCCGAACAGCATAGAGTTCGACGAGGCGAGGCTGACAGGCAAGCACGTGGCGGAATACGCCAAGGGCGCCAAGGGTGTGGAGTTCTCGGCCTATAAGAAGAAGGGCGTGGAACCCGCGAAGCTTGACATACTGTTCAATGATGTAAAGAAGAAGATAGAATCGAGTGATTGATTGCCGAAAAGGAACTTCAGGAGGACGAGGCCGGAACCGGAGCGGTTCAACATAGAGGCGTGGCAGCCGACCACAGAGCTGGGCAAGCTCGTCAAGGCCGGACAGATAACCTCCATAGAACAGATATTCGCCATGGGCAAGCGCATAGACGAGGTAGAGATAGTCAACGCGTTGCTGCCAGAAATAAAGAGCGAGATAATCGACATAGGCAGCGTGCAGAGGATGACGCGTAACAACAGGAAGATGAAGTTTAGAGTGACGGCCGTTGCCGGAGACGGGCACGGGCACATCGGCGTCGGCGCAGCCAAGGACACCGAAATCAGGGCGGCCATAGACGCGGCCGTTAACGCGGCGAAGCGCAACATGGTGCCAGTGGTGCTCGGATGCGGCTCGTGGCAGTGCACCTGCGGCCAGGAGCACAGCCTGCCCTTCGCTGTGCGCGGCAAGTGTGGCGGCGTCAGCGTGCTGCTCAAGCCGGCGCCGAGGGGTCTCGGAGTCGTGGCGAGCGGCCCGGTCAAGACGATGCTCGAGCTTGCGGGCGTTAAGGACATATGGAGCTTCTCCACGGGCAGGACGCGCATGAAATACAACAGGCTGATGGCGGTGCAGGACGCGATAGAAAGCATACTGCGCATGAAGAACCTGTCGGCCTCGAACGTGGCGAAGCAGCAGGCATGAGTTGTAAAGACTGTGGCATGTGCGCCCTCATGCTTTATATAAGTTATTTGCAATGCATTTGCGTTAACTATCCAGGGTAAGAAAAATGAAAGTTTGGGTCGATAAACCTCTGTGTACGGGGTGCCAGCACTGCAAGGACGTCTGCCCCGTCGCGGTATTCGAGATGAAAGACAGGAAGGACATGGCCGCGGCCAATTCGGACGTGGCTCCCGATGCCAACAAGTGGGCTGGCACCAGCAACGCCGCAGTGCTGCAGAAGTGGAAGGACGTGCAGGACGGCCACAAGCACTTCGCCGACGAGAACGACGGCACCAGCGGAGGCCTGAGCGTCGCGGTGAACGGCGCCGCATGCATCCTCTGCCAGGCCTGCCTGATACAGTGCGAGGGCGAGTGCATCCACATAATAGACGACACCGGGACGGAGTACAAGTCCATATACGCCTGAAGCTGCTTTTACAGGGATGCGCTCCGGCGCGCATCCGGTTTATATTCCATCCCGGAGAATCTGTGCTGCGCAGCGAGCGCCTTCTCATTAATGGTGGACATCATGCTTGAGCACGTGGCAGAGCCCTTCAGCGACGAGGAGAGCACAGCGGTGCTAAACACCTTCGTAAGGGGCTGGTTCTCGAAGAACTTCAGCGAGCTTACGCCGCCCCAGAAATTCACGTTCAAGCTGATAGCGGAGCGCAGCAACATAGTAGTGTCGGCTCCCACTGGCTCGGGCAAGACGCTCTCAGCGTTCCTCTCCATAATAAGCGCGCTCTTCGACAAATCACTGGCGGGCAAGCTCGAGGAGAAGGTGTACTGCATATACGTCTCGCCCCTCAGGGCGCTCAACAACGACATCTACAGGAATCTCGCGCTGCCCCTGAAAGAGATATACGGAGCCATAAGGCAGGAGAGGGGCACGGATATCATAAAGAGCAACATCCGCGAGCCTACGATAGCAGTGCGGACCGGCGACACCTCGCAGAAGGAGCGCAGGCAGCAGCTGGCGCACCCTCCCAACATACTGGTCACGACGCCAGAGAGCCTGGCCATACTGATAAATTCGGACAAGTACGTTGAGAACCTGAAGGCCTGCGAGTTCATGGTGGTGGACGAGCTGCACGAGCTGGCGAACAACAAGCGCGGCGTCCATCTCTCGCTCTCCATAGAGAGACTGGAGGCGCTCCTTGACCACAAGATGGTGCGCATAGGCCTTGGCGCCACGCTCTATCCTGAAGAAGAAGCCGCGAAGTTCCTCGTCGGCTGCGATGATGGGGAGCCCAGGAGCTGCAAGATGGTCGACGCTTCGTGGAGCAAGCGGCTCAGCGTCATTGCCATGAGTCCGGTCAGGGACATGATATACACGGACGGCGCAGTCGTGGAGAAGAAGATGTACGACGAGATCAACTCCATAATGAAGGGCGCGAAGACGACGCTCATCTTCACGAACACGAGGAGCGGCACCGAGCGCGTAATATTCAATCTCAAGCACAGGTTCAAGTACAGCGACGACATAGCCGCGCACCACGGCTCGCTCTCCAGGGAGACCCGGCTCGAGACCGAGGAGCTGCTGAAGAAAGGGGCTCTGAAGTGCGCAGTGTCATCTACAAGCCTCGAGCTCGGCATAGACATAGGCACGATAGACAACGTCATACAGCTCGGCTCCCCGAAGAGCGTCTCGAGGGCGGTGCAGCGCATAGGCAGGGCAGGCCATTCCTTCAGGTCTATAGCGAAGGGCGAGATCATCGTGCTCAACCGCGATGACCTTGTCGAGTGCACGGTCATGCTCGACGCTGCGCTCAAGCACCATCTAGACGCGTTCGTAGTACCGAAGAACCCGCTCGACGTGCTCGCGCAGCACATAGTGGGCATGAGCCTCACAAAGAAATGGGACGTGGACGAGGCCTACGGTGTGGTAAGGGGCGCGTATGCGTTCGCGGACCTGGACAGGGGCCAGTTCATGGTGCTTATCAACTACCTGGCCGGCGCATACGTCGGCCTCGAGAGCAGGCACGTTTACGGCAAGATATGGTACGACGAGAACGAGCACACGTTCGGCAGGCGGGGCAAGCTCGCTAAGCCTATCTACATGCTTAATCTTGGCACGATACCCGACGAGGTCGCGGTGAACGTTTTCCTAACTGCAAACAACAGGTGGATAGGCAGCATAGAGGAGGAATTCCTGATGAAGCTGAAGCCGGGAGACATCTTCACCCTGGGAGGCATGCTATACAAGTTCGAGAAGGCCAGGGGAATGAAGGCATACGTGGCTGAGGCGAAGGGCTCATCGCCCACTATCCCCCCGTGGTTCTCCGAGCAGCTGCCGCTGAGCTTCGAGCTGGCAAACGCCATCGGCGAGTTCAGGAAGGAGATGGCCGAAGCAATAACGGCATCTGCGCACCGCAGTAAGCTGTCAAAATCAATGCTTAAGAATCCCAAGATACCCAAGGCGGCCGACGCACTTCTCAAATCGCTGCCGATAGACAGCAACGCGAGGCACGCGATATTCGGCTACTTCGCCGAACAGCTGCTCTTCGCGGGCGCTGTGCCAAACAACAAATTCCTCCTTGTGGAAGAAACGCCGGACGAGAACGGCGAGACTGACTATCTGGTCTTTCACTCGCTGTACGGGAGGCGCGTTAACGACGCTCTCTCCAGAATAATAGCCATAGGCGTGGCGAAGGCGCTTGATGAGGACATAGGTATAATGGTCAATGACAACGGTTTCGTACTGAACGTCGAGCACGGCAGGCACGCCCTTGCGAAGGCAGTGGAGAAGGCGCTCGCAGCTGCGACGAGCGCCGACCCAGAGCAGCTCCTCAAGGCCAACATAAGGCGCACCGAGCTCATGCGTAGGCGCTTCAGGCATGTCGCGGCAAGGAGCTTCATGATACTGAGGAACTACAAAGGCTGGAAGCAGCCTGTGGGCAGGCAGCAGGTCAACGCGCAGATACTGCTCAAGGCTGTCGAGGAGATAGACCCGAACTTCCCGGTGCTCACGGAGACGTACCGCGAGATACTCGAGGACGTGATGGACCTGCCCAGGACAAGGCAAGTGCTCGAGGGCCTGCGCACCGGAGCCATCGCGCACGACATAATACGCACGCCAAGCCCGAGCCCCTTCGCGCACAGCATGCTGACCTTCGGCCACGCGGACGCGATACTGATGAAGGACAGGCAGGCGTACCTGAAGAGGCTGCACAAGCTCGTCATGAAGCGCATAAACGGTAAGGCAAAATGATGCTCAATGACGATGTTGAGCTCCTGGCAGGAATGCCGATAGCATACATACGAAGCCTCAACATGCTCGCCACTGCTGACCTGCACCTTGGCTATGAGGGTGTTATGGCGAAGACCGGCACCCTAGTGCCAAAAGTAAACCTGAAGAAGATAACCGAAGCGCTGGGCAAGGCGATAAAGGAGACCGGCGCAAACAAGGTCCTGGTAAACGGTGACATAAAGAACGAGTTCTCGAAGGTAGATGTTGAGGAGTTCAACGAACTCTACGACTTCATAGCCTTCGTGAAGGAGCAAAACGCGCACCTGATACTGGTGAAGGGCAACCACGACAACTTCGTGGAGCGCTACAGGGAGCCATTCAATCTCGAGATATACAGGCAGGAGACGCTCTTCGGCGGCTACCTCTTCTTTCACGGCGAGGAATTGCCGACAGTGGTGTCGAAGCACGCCAAGATGCTCGTCATGGGCCACGAGCACCCAGCCATAGCAATATACAACGCGATAGGGCGCAAGGAGAAACTGAGGTGTTTCCTCCACGGAGAATACAAGGGTAAGGAGCTCCTTGTGCTGCCCGCCATGAACTACTTCGCTTCCGGCACAGAAGTGAATCTCCACAGAAGGGAAGAGCTTCTATCTCCCATATTCAAGCATACTGACGTGGACAGGATGCACGCGATAGCTATAGGATACGGCTCTACTATGGACTTCGGGGAGATAGGCAAGCTCCGCAGTGCTGCATATAAATAACTATAAAAGTATCATATGCGAATGGAGCACGATGTGATGAAGGCTCAGAGCGCGATGGAGTACCTGATGACATACGGGTGGGCCATACTCATCATCGCGATAGTACTTGCAGCGCTCTTCCAGCTTGGGGTCTTCAGCAGCAGCACCTTCGCGCCGAAGACGCCTCCTGGCTCCTGCCAGGTCTCCAGGCCAAACGGGCCGGCAAGCACGCAATTCATCAACACGGAAGGTGTCTGCAACGGCGAGCTGCCGCAGTATGTGGCGCAGTTCAACGGCGCAAGCAGCTACATAAGCACCCAGCTGAAATATCCGACAGGAACGAGCAGTGCTCCATTCACCCTCTCTGTGTGGATAGACGAGGGCTCTGTTGGATGCGCTGATTCGAATACATATTGTGGAATATTCGACGCGGACGACGGAAACTTGGGTTGGGGACTTATGGGAGGAGAAGGCAAAGTGGATTTCTGGATAGCGGCGAGTGTAGCAGGTACAGTACAAGACATGGTCTTCGGCGTGCCGGAAAACAAATGGGTAAATGTTGTAGTTACATACCAACAGCAGGGTAGCAACTGGATCTCAAATGGCTATGTGGGTGGCCAGTTGATTGATTCTGCTGTTCCACGTTCGCCTATAGACTTACCGATGCCATTCGGGTTTTATATAGGCCAGGCAAGGCAAACCAACGGTATGATATTCAATGGCGGCATCTCCAATGTCCAATTTTACAATACTGCCCTCTCTGCAAATGAAATAAAGGCGCTTTATTTGGAAGGCATAGGCGGTGCTCCGATAAAGATACAGAATCTTGTTGGCTGGTGGCCCTTGAACGGCAATGCAAACGATTATTCTGGAAATAAAAACAATGGCGCAACTACTGCAGTTACCTATATCTCAAACTGGGAGGGCAGCTACACGCCTCCATAATCATATCCACGGCAGGACGTTGACCAGGAGCATCAGCAGCACTATGTATGTCAATGCCCTGACGAAGCGCCTGTTCTTTATGCTGGCGCCGTAGACGCGCCAGCCGTCCAGGCCCGGCAACGGCAGCAGGTTAACCACTGCCACGAGGAAGTTGAGCATGAACAGCAGCGCGAAGAGAGTGTAGAAGAAATAGATCGTTTTGTCCCCAAACGTCGGGGTTACTGCCTTCGACACCTGGCCCACGTCTATCCCGATGAGTCCGCGCGACGTGCCGTTTACCTTTTGCGATGTGAAAGTGTATGAACCCGTGCTTGTCACGAGATTTATCACGGAACCAGGGCTCTCGTTCCCGGCGAAGCTCTCAAAGCTTGTCAGGTTGCTCACCATGTAACCGTTCCACGAGACGAGACGCGAGCCCACGGGCACCACGTTGTGCGCCGGGTAGCCAGGTATGGTCGCGGTTATCACGACGCTCTGCTGGTAAATGTGCCCCACTACGTAAGGTATCATCAGCAGCATCGGCACGAAGAAGATCAGCATGAGCAGGAAGTTCGAAGACACGCCAGCTGCCATTATCTTGTCCTGATCTATCATGGGCAGTTTCGCGACCTGCTTCTCCTCCGGTTCGACGAACGCGCCGACAGGTACCAGGCCGAACATGAGCAGGCCGACGGACTTGAGCCTGACCTTGAGCATCGACGCCAGCACGCCGTGTGACATCTCGTGCACTATCAGTATGACCACGAGCGCTATTATGCCTGCGAAGAGCGGCGTGTCCAGGCCAGGTATCAGGGGCGCCACGCCCGCCACCTGGTTGGAGAGCGGAGCGATGGACGCCGTGCTGACAGACGCCACCACCGAAACGAGGATGTTATACGAGTTGAGCGCGAGCAGGTAAAACATGTATCCGGTGAAGCCCGCCAGGACCGTCACGGCGCGCAGGGCGTACGTGATCAGGTTTCCTCCGAGGACCGAGCCTACGTACTGCGCCGGCGAAGGCAGCGGCTGCACCGTCGAAGTGAATCTCTGTAGCGACGGTATGTTTATGAATATCACGGAGTAGCTGAGGAACGGCACGATGAAGAACATGATGAAGGCCGCGGACACCACTCCGAAGGCGTAGAGCTTTTTGCTGATTCTTCCCTTGAGCAGCGGCCAGGCCAGCAGACCGAAGCCGAGCACTAGGCCCCACAGGGCCAGCGACGTCCAGAACCTCTGGTGGTTCCTCGCTATTCTGTGCACGGTGCCTATGCCGCGCTTGCTGCTAAGCAGGTATACTCCATAGCCTCCGTGGAGCGAGAAGAGCGCCCTGAATATCATGCCGCTCGCCGCAAGAATAAGCAGAGCGCCACCCCCCTGTGCGACAGCACCGAGGTACGACGCGAAGTAGAGATAGTAGAGCGCGGCGATCGCTACGATGGCGGTGGCAGCCGCGATTGCCGCGTTGCCTGCATTATTCCTGCCCTTATTTTTGGCGCCCATGGAGCATCAGCCGTAGACCAATACCTATTAGTTTGTGGCGAAAAGCTTTATAGCTGCAGGGCGCGCATCGCGCGCAAAAGCCGCCCGGGGCAGGTTTTTATTATTGCTTTGCGGATTATTGGTGTGGTTGGATGGAAGAGTGCGAGCTGTGCGGGCGGAAGGCAGACCAGACATACGTTGTAGAAGTGGAGGGGGTGGAACTGCGCGTCTGCTCCAAGTGCGCCAAGGGCAAGAAGGCCATCAGGAGCGCCTCGGTGCAGAACACTGGGTCGCGTGCGCCTTCACCCCAGAGGCACACTTCCAGGCAGGAGATGCAGGTGGTCGACAACTACGGGGAGCGCATAAGGGACGCGAGAGTGGCGATGAAGATACCGCTAAAGGTGCTCGCCGAGATGCTGAACGAGAAGGAGACCTTCCTGTCGCGAGTAGAATCCGAGAAGACGAGCCTGCCGGAGCCACTGGCCCGCAAGCTCGAGAAGGCCCTCAGCATAAAGCTGCTGGAGGAAGCAGCACTTGAACCTGAGGAGCACAGGCGCGGCGCGAAGGACCGCGCGACCCTTGGCGATTTCGTGGAGAGAGACAACTGAGGGATTTCAATGTCGGTGGACCTGAGCAAGCTCGCGGTGAAGCGGAAGATAGCATTCGGCGAGCTGAACGGCCGGGTCGTAGCGATAGACGCGTACAACGTGCTCTACCAGTTCCTTTCGATAATACGGCAGCCTGACGGCACACCGCTCATGGACTCCCATGGCAATGTTACGAGCCACCTGTCTGGCCTCTTCTACCGTACAATAGAGCTGGTAGAGCATGGCATAAAGCCTATCTACGTATTCGACGGCATACCGTCGATGCTGAAGCAGAAGACCATAGAGGCGCGCATGCATAGGCGCGAGGAGGCGCACACAGCGTGGCAGAAAGCGAAGGAGGCCGGCGAGCTGGAGGAGGCGCGCACACACGCGCAGCAGAGTTCAAGGGTCGACAGGCACATTGTCGAGAGCTCGAAGGCATTGCTTGGGCTTATGGGCGTGCCCCACGTCAACGCCCCGAGCGAGGGCGAGGCCCAGGCCAGCTACATGTGCGCGCAGGGGCTTGCGTACGCGGCCGCGAGCCAGGACTATGACACGCTGCTCTTCGGCTCGAAGAACGTCATCAGGAACCTCACGCTGTCCGGCAGGCGCAAGCTGCCCAAGAAAAAC
>DAHWAI010000025.1:0-4033 GCA_027327295.1 Microcaldota archaeon | reverse complement strand
CCGGAGCAGCTCAAGCCGGAGTTCTTCGACTTCGTGCTTCTCGGCACGGGCGACGCAGATGGTGCTGCCAAGTCGACAGGAATCGATTCCGTGCTAGTCAAGAGATGCAGGGAGAGCTTCGCGTACTGGTACAGGTTCACGTCAAGGCACTCCGCCCACGAGCTAATCCCCAGCCATCTGACATTTTATATCTATAACCATCTGGCAGTCCTCCCGAAGGAGTTCTGGCCGAAGCAGATAGTCACGAACGGTATGGTCAATGACATAAACGGTGCCGAGATGCACAAGAGCGCGGGCAACATAGTGCCGCTCCTCGATGCGATAAGCGAGTACGGTGCGGACACGCTGCGCTTCATCGTGATAGTCAGCAGCGACCTCGGTTCGGACTCGGCCTTCAGGCCTGTCGATGCTTCCGGCATACACGCCAAGAACCAGTTCCTCTACAGCGAGATAGGGGCGCTGGAGTCAAAGGAAGCTGGTGCCCTGGGTCACATCGACTACTGGCTCTACTCAAAGCTCAACTCCAAGATAAGGCGCGCCAGCGCCGCGATGGAGGGCCTTTCGCTGCGCGAGGCCTACATAGACATTTATTACAACTCAATCAACGAGCTAAGGTGGTACGCAACGAGGGGCGGGAGCAACTCGCTTGTCCTCCGCGACTTCCTGGAGAAGACGGTGCTCATGCTCGCGCCGGCCATGCCCTTCCTGGCAGAGGAGCTCTGGCACATGCTTGGCAAGAACAGCTTCATAGCGAAGGAGCGCTGGCCTGAGTGCGACACAAGCATGATAAGCGACGCTACTGAACGCTCCGAGCAGATAATGCAAGGCACAATCGACGACGCCGAGGCCACGATTGCATTGATGTCGAAGATGGACGCCAACAGGGGCAAGAGGCCCGCGCACGTCACGGTAATACTGGCCGAGCCCTGGAAGGCGCTTGCGTACAACACCCTGTGCAAGAAGAAAAACATGGGAGCGGCGATGGCCGATCCCGCGCTCTCAGGCATTGACAAGCAAGCGCTTTCGAAGTTCCTGGGCCAGTTCGCGAAGCGCATGAACACGCTCGTCAATCTCGAGGGCTTCGACGACGCAGCGGTGCAGGAGAGCTTTGCCGAGGCCATGCCCTACATGGCTGCGCGGCTCGGCACGGAAGTGAGTATTGAGCGGGAAGCTGAGTCGAAGTCCCAGAGGGCGCCGAGGGCGCTGCCGGACAAGCCAAGCCTCGACATAAGGTGGGAATGATGGGTGCACTCTCAAGGTACAAGACATTCATATTCGACTGGGACGGAACGCTCAGGAGCGTCAGCGCTGCAAGGAAGCTGAACTCCATCGTCAACCCGAACTGGAGGAGGAAGAAGAGCGTAGCCCACTCCGGACCGGATCGGTCTACTCCCAATGATATAACGGCCAACGCGAAGCACGTCCACACCAGCACAACGCTCGCGAAGCTCAGGGGTGCAGAGAGCGAGTTCTTTGTCTTCTGGGCAGACGTCTCGCTGAAGTTCATGGTGCCGAAGCTGAGCTACGGGGCGAAGCCCCTCCTCGAGAACCTGGAGAGGAGGCGCGCCTCAGTGGCGCTATACACGGAAGGCGCCCTCTGGAGGGTGCGCCGCGAGCTGGACTTCCTTCGCGTGACCGATTATTTCGAGGCCATACTGAGCGCGCAGGACGTCGGGCGCCTGAAGCCCGACCCTCTGGGCCTGGAGGTGCTGCTCGAAGCGCTTGGTGCCAAGAAAGCCGGCGCCATCTACGTGGGCGACATGAAGGACGACATGCTTGCCGCCAAGAACGCAGGCATAGCATCATGTGCTGTAACGAACGGCTTCGAGAGCGCTGACATGCTCAAGGGCGTGAAGCCCGACTACATCTTCAGCAGCCTTGAGGAGCTCGCGAAGGAGCTCTAGCTGTGTATGATGCTGCGCAGCTGCATCTCCGAGGCTCTCAGTGCCGATTGCGGTGTTCGCCGTTTCCATGCGCTCCGCGAGCGCTTCGCCGTCGCTGACGTGGTCATTGGCCCCTCTCCGATAAGGCTAAATACCTGCACAATCCAATTTATGCGAAGCATAAAACCCAGTGGTAAACATGATAACGGGCTTTACAATATCGACAGTGGAAGGCAAGCTGACAGAAGCGGACTCGCTGCAGAAGCAGAGGTTCCCGAGGCTCAACATAAACCTGGACAGCCTCAGCGTCAAGAACGACAGGCTCAACGTGACGTACACGTTCATAGCGGAGTACTTCGACAGCGACGCGAAGGACGCGAAGAACCTCGGCCACATCAAGCTTGGCGGCTATATAGAAATAGAGGAATCGAAGGAGGTCGTAAGCGCCGTGACGAAGAAGTGGAACGAGTCGCACAGGCTTCCGGTGCAGCTGGCTGAGGAGGTCATAAACGGCCTTAACTTCAGGTGCAGCGCGACCGGCACGCTCGTGGCTTATTCCCTCGGCTTGATACCGCCTCTCGTGATAAGCACTACGAAGATTCAGGATGAAGATGCGAAGGGCTCGAAGTGAGCCCTTCCAGCTCTTTCTCAGAAAGGCATATAAGTTTCAGCGCCTAGAGATGGCAGTATGCGCAGCCAGGTCGAAAAGGAGGCTGCAGAGGCTCTTGTTTTCGAGGGGTTTCTGCTAGATGTGGATTACCTTTCTAGCTCCGACCGCGCGCTGATAAGGCTCACGGTCAAGGACAGGGACGGCAGGGCCCGCGAGGTCTTCGACCCAGTATTCAGGCCCTACTTCTACTTCGTGCCATCACAGGACATGGCTATTGAGGAGATGATGAAGGTCCAGGGGACGGACGGCGTGTCGGTGCTCAGGCCGGAGGAGATAGTGCCGGAGCCGAGGACCATCTTCGGCAAGCATGCCAACTCATACAGAGTATACACGCGAAGCCCGGGCCATGTGCCCAAGCTCAGTGCGGCCTTCGCGAGGCACGGCAAGTGCTACGAGTACGACATACCATTCGCTAAGCGTTACCTCATAGACAAGGGCATCATGCCGCTGGCCTATTACACGTTCAGGCTGGCCCGCAAGGACGGGATGCTCGGTCTCGAGGAGGCGATGCCCACAGGTGTAGACACTGGCACAGACCCGCCCTTCAACGTGCTCTGCTTCGACATAGAGGTGCACAATCCGCGCACCATAACGCTCGCGGACCGCGATCCCGTGATAATGCTCAGCTACGCCTACAACTCCAACGGCAAACGCGGCGACGGCGTCATAACCTACAAGAAGGTGGACGACAGGGGGTACGTGACGCTGGTCACGGACGAGAAAGCGCTCTTCAGGCGTTTCATGGAGGTGCTCGACGAGCTTGACATAGACGTCGTCACGGGCTACAACTCCGCAAACTACGACGTGAAGTATATGCTTGACAGGGCCAATGTGCTCAAGATAGACTTTGACATGAATAGGTTCGCGGGCGAAACCAAGATCGAGAGGCACGGCCTGGTGGAGAAGGTGAAGATTGCAGGCAGGGTCCACGTGGACATGTACAACGTGGTGAAGTTCATAGCGACGGTCGGCGCGGCCGAGTACATACTCAAGCTCAACAGCTACACGCTGAAGAACGTATATGAGGCAGTGACGAAGGACGTGAAGACCAATGTCAACAAGGCTGAGATACACGCCCTCTGGGACGGCCCGATGGATGGCCTGCAGGAGCTCGCCGATTACAACCTGAGCGACTCGCACGCGCTCGAGAAGGTCTACGAGACCTTCGTGCCGATAATGACTGCGTTGTCTAAAGTCACCGGCAATGCGCTGAGCGATGTCTGCGTCTCAACCACAGGCCAGCTCGTGGAGTTCATGCTGATGAAGTACGCGCACCAGTTCGGGGAACTCATACCTGACAAGCCGGACGAGCGCGAGATACGCGCGAGGCTCGCCAACCCTATAGAGGGCGCATATGTCAAGACCCCTGAGCCCGGCATCTATGAGAAGCTGGTCATGTTCGACTTCAGGGGCCTGTACCCATCGATAATCATATCGCACAACATTGACCCGTCGTCCATATGCGATGACTGCACTGATT
>DAHWAI010000005.1:0-2495 GCA_027327295.1 Microcaldota archaeon | reverse complement strand
CAGCAGGTGAAGTCCATGCTGAGGCAGCTGCTCGACAGCAACGCCTACGAGCGCATGATGAATATAAGGGCCTCGAACCGCGAGCTGTATGACCAGCTCGCCAGGCTAATAGTCTCGCTCGCACAATCTAACCAGGTGGCGCACATAACGGAGAAGCAGCTCGTCGACCTGATAGACAGGCTGACGCGCAGGCCAGAGCCGAAGATAGAGTTCAAGCATAAATGAAAACGGTGAACAAATGTCGAAGAAAAGCCGGACGAAGAAGAGCAGGCTGGGAAAGCAGCTGAAGCGCTCCAGGCGCATGCCGCTGCTCGCCACGCTCAGAACGCACAGGGGCGCGCAGTTCAACCTCTTCGCCAGGGACTGGAAGAGGACCAAGCTGAAGAAGAAGATTACGTTTGAGTGATTGCATGGCTAGCAGGCTAATCACGATTGGCATAAGGAAGTACCTCGTCGAACAGCCAAGGACGAAGAGGGCGCGCAAGGCAGTGCGCTACGTACGCGAGCGCATCGCGCACTACACGAAGACCGACGAGGAGAACGTCAAGCTCAGCACCTCGCTGAACGAGCTGATAATAAAGAGGCACGCGAAGTCCATGCTGCCGGTCAGGGCGAGCATAAGTGTTGACAAGGGTGTAGTCACTGCGTCGCCATTCTCCGAACAGAAGGCTGAACCGAAGCAGGAGGTGAAGAAGGCCGAAGCGGCTGCGGCACCCAAAGCGAAGGCTCCGGCGCAGGAACCCAAGGAGCATGATAAGCCAAAGGCTGGGGCCTGAGGCCGTCGCTCATGCGGGGGGTCGTTCAACATGGGCAGTATCAAATACCAGATACGGGGAAGCGACTACGTCGGTGCGTTCGCGTCCGTGAACGACACGCACTGCTTCCTGGTGAGGGATGCGACCGAGGCGGCGAAGCGCGTGATATCAGAGGCTTTGGAAGTTGATATAGTGCCGGTGTCTGTCGGGGGCTCTGGATTCGTGGGCATACTGTCAAGGGCGAATTCAAACGGCGTACTCTTGGCCAATATTGCTACGGATGACGAGCTGGCAGCGTTCAGAAGCAGAAGCGGTAGCATTAATGTCGGGGTGCTTGAGAGCAGCCTCAATGCGATAGGAAACAACATCCTCGCCAACGACAAAATAGCGATTGTAAATCCGGATTACAGCAGGGACGACATGAAAAATATAGAAGACGTGCTTGGCGTCGAGGTAGTCCGCGAGGCGCTTGGGGGCTTCAAGACCGTCGGCGCCGGAAACCTGCTGACGAACAAAGGCTTGGTGGTCAACAACAGGAGCACCGACGAGGAAAAAGAGGCTGCGGAGAAGGTCACTGGCTTCGAGTCCGTGCGCACTACTGCAAACACAGGCTCGCTTAGCATAGGCGTGAGCGCGCTGGTCAATTCAAAGGGTATGGTCGTCGGCAATAGCACTACTGGTTATGAACTCACCCGAATCATGGAAGCTTTGGAGATAAACTGACGCATCACACATCGGCATTACGTTTAGGTGTTTCGAATGAAGTTCAAGGTAAAGGGAAACGCAAACGGCAGGGCGTTCGCGATAGAAGTGGAGGCGCGGAGCGAGAAGCATGCAAAGGACGTCGCACATGCGCAGCTCTCGACCAGGCAAGGTATTAATAGGAGCAGGATAGAAATAAGCTCTGTTGAGAAGGCCTGATCAGATGGAAGCGCGGCCGGAGGCTGGGAGCCTCGAATACAGGGAAGAGGTGGCTGAGCTCAGCTACTTCCAGCAGCTTTACCAGGGCCAATACGACTCAGTCAGCAGGTCAATAAACACTGCCATACAGATCCTCGGCGAGATGAACGGCGTCAAAGAGACGCTCGACAAGATAGATGAGGTAAAGGGCAGGAACACGCTGTCTCCGATAGGCACGGGCACATACCTGCACAGCAAGGCCGAGAACACCGACAATGTTGTAGTAGGTGTAGGCGCAGGATACCTGGTGGAGAAGGGCATAGACGACGCAAAGCAGTTCATTAGCAAGCTTATAGAACGCCAGACCAATGCCATAAACGGCATGCTCAGAAGCAAGAACGAGATAGAGGGTGCCCTCATGGACGTGTCGGTGAGGCTGGAGCGCCTCGCAAAGGAGGGCTGAAGGGAAAGGGCAATGGCATGTTCGATTCTTTGAGGAAGAAGCTATCTTCCGCGATAAAGGGGCTAGCCAAGAAGGAAGAGCAGGAGCTAGAGGAAGAGCAGAGGCAGGCTCCAGTTGAAAGCACTGTAGAAAAGATAGATAGCGCAGCCCCTGCAGACGGAGCTGCAGGACAGCCCAAACCAGAGACGGCGCAGGAGAAAGATGAATTTTCAGTACCAGAAGCCGGGTTTATAAAGGAACCGAAACCCGAACATGCGCTTGAAACACCTAAGCGTGAGCGCATGGATGAAGGCAAAAGCAAGGGTATACATATATCAGCCTCGACGCGCATACGGGGCGTTTTCATGAGGACGGTCGCGCTCAACGACTCCGACATA
>DAHWAI010000020.1:0-5472 GCA_027327295.1 Microcaldota archaeon | reverse complement strand
TGGAGCGAGCACGCTCCTACTAGCGATATACGCGTTTATGGCGGCCCGGAACAAGAAAGGGCTGAACACGCTCGCAGTGCCTGCGTTCGTCTTCGGACTCTTCAACTTCGTGAGCGGCTTCTACATGTCGTTCGCGTGGCCTATGCCAGGCGCTTTCAACATGCTCTTCGGCGACGCGCAGCTCTTCCTCGGCCTGCTCATGATAATGGGAGGCTATATGCTGTACAAGAACATCGACCTCAAAGTGCTGACGATATTCGGGTTCTTCTTCGGCATATACCTGGCCGTGCAGGCAGCTGGTATGGCCTCGTTCGGGCTTGAAACTGGCTCGCACTTCCTTCCTGCGTTCGGTCTGTATGTATTTGCTGCACTCTCGGCACTTTTCTCGCCGCTTGCATACGTGAAAGGCAAGAGCAGCATGAGGTACGCCTATTACTTCCTGTTCGCGCTGCTGATCATAACGACGTTACTGCTGCTCTTCCTGGGCTACACGTCCATCTACGAGCACCTTGGTTCGCCGCCGTGATAAGGTAGGCAGAAGAAGCAGTGCATGCTGGGGCGTTTCCCCAGCATCTTTCTATTTATCTTAGTCTTGCAGCATGGCCGGAGTCAGTCCAGCATGTGCTCTGCCATGACACCAGTTACCTCGTCCTTCGTGGGCATCGGCTGGCTTATCAGCGGGCCCTTCTTCAGCGCGACGTCGAGTGCCGCGTATATCGGCCTGTCAACCTCGTAGAAGAGACCTATCGGGAACTTGCTCTGGTCGGAGTCGAACTCGAACGCCTTCAGCATTGCGGCGTTGAAGTCATGCGGGTCGTGGCCCTTCTCTTCGAGCTTGTAGACCCTCGTCCTGAACCAGTCGTAGGTGTTAGTGTGGTTGAATGACACGCACGGGCTCTGCACGTCTATGAGCGCGAAGCCCTTGTGCTTTATGCCGCCTTCTATCAGCGCCGCCAGGTGCATCGGGTCTCCGGAGAAGCCGCGCGCGACGTACGTCGCTCCCGCAGCGAGCGCCACGGCTATCGGGTTTATGGGCCTTTCTATCACGCCGAAGGGAGTTGACTTAGTCTTCTGCCCCATCATGCTCGTGGGCGAGGCCTGTCCCGTCGTGAGTCCGTATATCTCGTTGTTCATGACGACGTACGCTATGTCGATGTTGCGCCTTATCGTGTGTATGAAGTGTCCCATACCTATGCCATAACCGTCCCCGTCCCCGCCCACAGCAAGCACCGTCAGCGACTCGTTCGAGAGCTTCACGCCTTCCGCTATGGGCAGAGCGCGCCCGTGGATGCCGTGGATGCCGTAGCTCTTCAGCGTATGAGGCAGGCTAGAGCTGCACCCTATGCCAGAAACCACCACCATGCTGTCTGGGTCTATCTGCAGGTCTGTCATTGCCTTGAGTATGGCTGAATCGACTCCGTAGTCCCCGCATCCGGGGCAGAATATCGGCTTCGTGTCGGACTTGTAGTTTTGTTGAGTCAGCATATAATCACCCATTACTTCTTAGCGCACCTCATCACACCTTCGGCAATCTCGGCGCTGGTAATCGCCTCGCCGTCGTACTTCAGCACCCTGTCCCGCATCTCTATACCAGTGTTCATCATTATCACCTTCGCGAGCTGCGCGGTGGCGTTGCACTCGACATCCACGAGCCTTTTACCAGTGAGGAGCTTCTTCACATCCTCGGAATGCATGGGCAATAAGTAGGAGAACGCTATCAGGCCCGCGTTCACGCCCTGCTCCTTCAGCAGCCCGAGCGCCTCCGTCGCGCTCTCCGTTGTGGAACCGAACGTGACAATGAAGATGTTTGCGCTCTCGTTCACCACGCTGGGCATGTCTATTACGCCGTCGCCAAGCATCGTCTCGAGCTTCTTCATGCGCTTGTCGTGCATTCGCTCGCCGAGCTTCACGTACTCATCTATGCCGGAGAATATGTCGCTGATGAGCCTTCCGTGCTCGTCATGTTCATCGCTAGATGCCACGAAGGCGGTGCCCTTTGTACCTGGTATCGACCTCGGCGATATGCCGTTCTCCGTAATCGCGTAGCGTTTGAAGTCGCCGTCCTTCGGTGCCTCGGAGACAACCAAACCCCTGTCCACGACCACCTTGTCCGGGTCTATGTCCACGCTCTCGAAGTGCTCAGACAGGAAAAGGTCGAGCAACACGATGACCGGGCACTGGTACCTCTCTGCGAGGTTGAACGCGTTTGCCCCTACGTAAAAGCATTCCTCGACGCTGCGCGGCGCCACTACTATTCTTGGGAACTCGCCCTGCGATGCATGCATCACGAAGAGCAGATCGCCCTGTTCAGTCTTCGTCGGAAGGCCTGTGCTCGGTCCGCTCCTCTGCGACTCCACGACCACAATCGGCGCTTCTATCATGCCTGCGAGGCCAAGGGCCTCGACCATTAGAGAAAAGCCTCCTCCGCTCGTGCCGCACATCGCGCGTACTCCAGCACTGGCCGCGCCTATCGTCATGTTTATCGCGGCTATCTCGTCCTCCGTCTGCTTGAAGAGCACGCCTAGGTTCTCGTGTTTCGCAAACCACTCGAGTATGCTGCTTGCGGGCGTCATCGGGTACGCTGCATAGAACTTGCAGCCCGCGCTGTATGCGCCCATCGCAAGCGCCTCGTTCCCGTCCATGAGGTACTTGTCCTTCGGCCCTTCACCTATAGCTATCTTCTTCTTGAGCGTCGCATTGGACTCGAAGCCGTAGCCGAGGTTGACTGCGTCGACGTTTTGCTTTATGAAATCCGGCTTGTACTTGAACGCGTTCGTTACGGCCTTGTCTATCGTGTCCTCGCTTATGCCCATCAGCTTGCAGACAAATCCTATTGCGACGCTGTTCCTGTAGATGAATGAGCCACCGGTCTTGATTGCCATTTCTGTGAGCGGCATGCTCACTGCCTGCACGTCGGCCCTCTTCTTTGCCGCTTCCTCAATGCCCGGCACCTTGTTGTCGTATATGACTATGCCTCCCTGGCAGACTAGGTGCAGGTTTGTCTCCAGCGAGTCCTTGGTGAGCGAGATGAGCACGTCTATGTCGTTGCCGTACGAGTATAGCTTCTCAGGAGAGGCGCGTATGTGGTGCCAGACGTTGCCGCCGCGTATTACCGACTGGTAACCGCGGTAGCCGAATACGGAAAGGCCGTTGTGGCCAAGCAGCCGCGCAAGAAGCTGCCCTGCAGAGTCTATACCATCGCCGTTCGCGCCACTTATTCTTATAGAAATGCTTTCAGCCATAAAAACACCAAAACGTAAAGTTACATATAAGGTTACCAACAAAGCATTTTATTGATTTCGCGTCTGCGGGGACCATTATGGGTATTATTTCCGGGCTGAAAAACAGGAAGCACGCTCACGACGTGGCTGCCATGGTCGGCAGGGCGAAGCGCATCGAGTCTCTCTTTGACAAGGAGATGAGGCGAATCGGCGTCGATGCAAAGAGCGACGAGGTGGCCATATACTTCAAGCAGTTGGGGATAAGGCGGACGTCAGACAAATCTAGGATACATGATGCTTATATAAAACAGATGAAGGAATGGCACCCCGACGTAAGCTCGAAAGAGGGAGCGCAGGAGAAGGCCAAGGAGCTCAATGAAGCTTATACCGTACTGAGCGGCAAGGACCTGGGCCGCGCATTGAACATTGGGCCTGATGCCGGAAAACAGAAGAAGGGCGTGGCGGAACGCATAATCAAGGAGTACAACGCCGTCAGGAAGCGCGACTACGCGCAGGCCGTAGCCGACATGCGCTCCAGAAGCTCTAGCTATGAAGAAGCGCTGCGGCGTCTTTCCAACTGGGAGGAAAGATATGACAGGACGTGCAATGCCCTGTTCGGCAAGCTCTGGCGCATTGGCGCGGAGCTCAGGGAACTATCCGAACGCAACGCAGCTATGTTGCGTGCAGAGAAGGACGCGAATGCAGAGCACACGCTGGAGGAGAGCCTGCGCAAAATCGAGGGTGTGCACGACGAGTACAGGGCGGCTGAAGCAATGCTTTCAGACGTAATCGGCAGCATAGAGCAGAGCATAGCAAGTTCCGAGACTGAGGCCTTCAGGCGGTCACGCCGATGACTCACACTTCCTGGAGCGCCCGCGCTCGCTCTTTGCCATTAGGTAGAGTCGACAAGAAACGCTGCGATTTGTTGTAGGGAGTGAAGTCTACTGATTTTTTGTTTCCAATTTCAATCAGCCTTTGCCTTTCAAATGTTTGTTTTCTACATATCTGTCAGCAGCTAACGCAACAACGCTCACGATAAGGAAGGCAACTGCACCTAATTTCGTGTATTGTATTATGACTCCTGCCAACGCAGTTATTATCACTGCATATAGCAGTGTGTTAGTTATGTGTCTTTTTAGTTTATATTCCATGTTTATCACGTTAAACGATTCTGTTTTCCATTCGGATGTGCCTTGTTCCATTCATCCCTTAGTCTGTAACAGAGATGTAACCGTCTGTTGAAATGAAGAATCCTCTTACCCAGAGATGGTTCCTTAAGTCGTATTGCTTAATCAGGTCAGGGAAGATTCTGCGAAGCTGTATTGAGGAGTTGCCTTTTCAGAATCTTTACTTTGACCTCTTTCTTACAATAAAATAGGCTAAGCCGCTTGTCACCCAAGCAATTACCAATCCGATCCCGACTCCGCGGATATACGCGCTATTCGTAAGATGCCCGATTGCATAAAGCATTACACTCAGAATCAACTCTAACATAGTGAGTGATAGTATAAGCTTCGGATATGTATTTATTGCATCGATATTCGTCTTTATTTTATCCATTTCTTTCACTCTTTCACTGTTCAGGAATACCTGCATTTGGGAACGGTTTTTATTTGACTCCTAGTATAGCTCCGTTCCAATGCCTTTTCAGCCTCTACTCTTCGGTTCCTTTTGTGTATTGCAGATACTTCTCTAGAGAGGTGTCTATAATCCACATCATATACTGAGATTAGAAATATTAAGAATATATTGTCCTCATTTTATAAGACATGTATGTACGCAGCTTATGAGGTTGCACCACCACGGCTTTAAGCTCAGTACTGGGCAGCGCGACTCTGGGTTTGAGAAACCTATACGCTTCCTATTCAGTAAACCTTTTTGTTTTGGAACAATATTTGAGTATCAGTTACACTGGAAGCGTTTCCTGAACTGCTGCATCGCCATCTTTTGTATTTCTACGGGCTGGTGTTTTGGCAATACCGGTAAAGTACGTCCCAATTCGCCCTTTATGAGTGCGAATTGAGCTTTGGAACAGCACCCAGACCAGCTTACGGATTTGTCGCTGGATTTGATGAGAGCTTCTTGATTAAACTTCTTTCCAAGAAGTTTATTGGACTCTGCGGGATTCGCACCCGCGACCCCCTCGTTGCGAACGAGGTGCTCTACTACTGAGCCAAGAGCCCTTGCTGCCTAGGTATATGAGCCAGAAGCGTATTTATTACTTCTTTATGCGATGGTCTGACAGCTTCAG
>DAHWAI010000001.1:0-4885 GCA_027327295.1 Microcaldota archaeon | reverse complement strand
ACACATGTTCGGAGAACTCTCCGACCCGCATACCGCAAGGCAGGGCATGGAGATGCTGTACGCGAGGCTGAAGGACAGGAACTTCACGGTGCAGAAGCTGAGCTTCGGAATGTTCTACGAACTTGAGCTCAAGGCCAAAGGACATAAGCTTGCCAGAATCTCACGGGTCATCAGTTAGTTATCCCATGCAGAGACTGATGACCTTCGATTATCATTCCCTTAAGGACCTGCTTTTTCGGGCAGGCTTGTGGCTTCAGCCAGAAAACACGACACTTGCGGAAACGGATTTAATTGTTTCATGATTTAATGTTATAAGGAGTTTAAATGCCACATAAAATAAGCATAGTGAATGGCAGATTGATAGTAGAGTTCGCTGGGCTTGAAACTATAGCGGCAATAAAAAAGAGGTTGGAATTCGACCTAAAAAACGTGGTTTCAGTCTCGATAGAAACTCGTAAGTGGATAGAAGGTATACGGATAGGAGGTACAGGACTGCCTGGTGTAATAAAGGAGGGGAGATATATACTCAACGGCAAGACTGCATTCTTCGCCATGCGCGACCCTGACAAGTGCGTCACTATCGAGTTCGTTGACGAACCGTATACTTATCTGGTAGTTCAAGTAGACAATAAGAAAAAGACTGCGGAAGAGATATCCAACTGGATCAAAAGCGCCAAATAAACATCACCGCGACACATAACAACGGATTTATGGTTTTATGTCTAATTGGCATACCTCTTATCTGAAAGATGGGTAAATCATATCTTCTACTCATTTTTGCTGATGCATTTTTACACTCTCTAAATGCGCTATTGAAGCGTCAGCCTTCTACCGCCTTGGCGCACTGCCGGAGCACCCCTCCGCGTACTTCCTATATTCCTCCATGCATATCTCACTCCTATCCTTCAGGTAGCGCATGTACTCGTAGAGCTCTTCAGCCCGTATGCGCACCCATGTGCTGGGGCCGTCGTGCACCCAGACGAGACATGCCAGGCATCGACGAGACAGACGGGCGGATTTTAACAATTCTTGGCACTGACTGACGCACCTACATCAGCATATTGAAAGAGCATGATGTATGTCTTACGGCTGGTAGCAGCAGATAGCATAAATATGTTTCTTGCGAATTGCAGTTGATGGCATGAGGTTCCTCATATTTCTTGCGCCGAAGGACTTCCACGACGAGACGCTTAAGATGCTGCGGCTGTTCTTCGACCGTTGGAACGTCGAATACCAGATAACCAGCTACAGCAAGAGCGAATGCCGCGGCAGGCACGGCGAGGTCGTGAAGCCCGATATAAACACGGGCATGGTGCTCGCCAGCGAGTACGACGGAATAGTGCTGGTCGGAGGCGCAGGCATAGACGCTTACAAGCTCTTCGACTTCAGGCCGCTGCTAGACCTGCTCCTGCAGTTCAACGTCGCGCACAAGCAAATAGTGGCGGTTGACAGCGCGGTGAAGGTGGTCGCAAGGGCCAACATAATAAAGGGTAAGAATGTATCAACGCCTGAAAACGAAGAGACGAAAAGGCTTGTACTGCTCTTCCATGGGGTTCCGACCCAAAACAACATAGAGTTCGCGGACAACATAATTACGATACGCGACCCTGCTAGCATGGATGAGACTCTGGATGAGATGATATCCAGGCTTGGGGTCAAGTAAGGGAAGGGTGCTTATTTGGCTGGCTCGAAGGCGCTGGCGCGCGAGATAGCAACGCAGCGCATAACGATACTTTTCCACCAGGCAACGCTTGCTGCAGCGAAGGAACCAGAGCTCTCACGTTCATACGTCAGGCTCCTCCGCAGGATAAGCGCCCACTACAAGGTCAGGCTGGGAAGCAGGATAAGGAATTCTATTTGCAGCAGGTGCAACACTGTGCTCGTGCCGGGGCTCACAGCCACCGTCACGCTCGCAAGCAGCAAGGGCTTCGCAGCATACAGATGCATGAACTGCGGCGCGGAGAAGCATCTCTTTTACAAGGGACGGCAGGCCCGGCAGTAGCCTCTTTTATTTGTGCGCATCCGTTCGCTAACGGTGCTGACATGGATTACCAGATAGTTGGAGGAAGCATGCAGGCCGTGCGGTTCGACCTTGTTCCTGGAGAGAAGATCTATTCAGATTCGGGGAAGCTGGTGAGCAAGAGCTCCAACATGAAGATGACGCCAAGGCTTGCAGGAGGATTGGTAAAGGCAATAGAGAGGAAGGTGACAGGTGCATCTGCGCTGCTCACAGAGTTCGAGGCCGAAGGCAGCCATGGCCACGTGACCTTGTCAGGAGTGCTGCCGGGCAAGGTTTACCCTGTAAAGCTTGGGAATGATGAGGACCTCATCGCAGAGGACTACGCGTTCATAGCCGCTGAGGAGTCAGTGAAGTTCAGCATGGCGACGGTAGGAGTAGGCGCGGCGTTCTTCGGGGGTGCAGGATTGGTGCTGCAGAAGCTGGTCGGGCCAGGGAATGTCTTCCTGCACGTGGTGGGCGACATAGTGGAGTATACTGTCAGCGAGGATAATCCGCTGGAGATAGACCCAGGGCACATAGCGGCATTCGACTCCACGCTGAAGTACAAGATAACGTTCGTGGACAACATACGCACAGCGATGTTCGGAGGGGTCGGGCTCTTCCTGGCGAAGTTCGAGGGCAACGGCAGGGTGATTGCGCACTCAGTCTCAAGGTACAAACTCGCGAGCGCACTCTACCTCCAGGGGCTGCAGCAGAACAAGAAGTAGCTAGCCTATCGAGTCAAAATCTATCATGCGCGCTGCCGCAGACTCAGCGTCGCGTGAGAGCAGCACAACGCGGCTGGGCATATGCTCAGCTGTGCGCGAATAGCCGGACAGTCCTGACAGCTTTGCTGAGAACTCCCTTATCTCAGTGTGGTCTGGCATGCTCGCCATTGAGAGGCCTCGCTCAGGGCCTCTTGATCCTCCGACGAACGAGAATCCCTTCACCTCTACATAATTGGGACTTGCCGCTCCTATGAGCTTGGCATAACCCTCTGGATTGTGCATGTTGAGGTCCTTTATCAGCGTCATCCTGAGCACTGTGCGTGTCTTGAGCCGGCCGAGAATGTCCAAAGACCTGGTGAAGCGCTCCCACACGTCGCCTTTTATCTTCGGCCTGACTACGCGGTAGTAGCTCTCTTCATCAGGCGCTTGCAACGAGACGTACAGCTGTGTTGGCAATGGATCAAGCTTCGCGATCGCGTCTGGAAGCGTGCCGTTAGTAACCAGGAACGTGCTTATGCCCCTGTTATGGAACGCGCGCAGAAGGGCGCTTAGCTTTGGGTAGAATGTCGGCTCGCCTGTAAGGCTTATCGCGACGTGCCTCGGCTGGCGGGCCTCCTCCCAGCGCTTTGCTTTGGAAGGTGTGTCTGCCACAGACTTGAAGCCGCTCACTATGCGCCGCTGCTCCTCTATCATGCCGTCGACTATGGGCTCCGGGTCGTCCCATTCGCTGCCGGAGTTGAGTTCGTTCCAGTTGATGCCCATCTCTTCAGGGATGAGGCGCCAGCAGAACCTGCAGCCGAGGTCGCAACCTATGGCAGGGGTGCCCTGTATGCACTGCCAGCTCCTTATCCCGTAGAATGCATGTTTGTAGCACAGGGTTCCCCCGCGGAGGCCGTTGGCCGCGTACTCGCATATCTTCACCGCTGAGTGCTTACCGACTATGTGGTAGCCCTGTTTCTGCATCCTTGCCCTCAGCTCCTGCGGCATACCTGGCATGTTGATACCTCACTGGAGCAGTGTGGTGAGCCTGATGCGCTCCTTCCCAGTAAGCTCGGTGCTGCGCGAAAAGCTCCTCGGCTTACCGGCGTGGCGGGGTATTACGTGCACGTGCGCATGCATTACGAACTGGCCGGCGGACTCACCTATGTTGGTGGCAATGTTGACGCCGTCGGCGCCCATGCGTTCCTTGAGCTTGAGCGCGAGCCCTTTTGCCATAGTGAACACTGCTGAGACGACTTCGTCTGGCGCCTCAAGAATGTCGGCGTAGTGCGCCTTTGGTATAACCAGAAGGTGCCCTTCCTCTATCGGAAACTTGTCGAGTAAGGAGTAGCACAGCTCGCTCTCCGCCACAATCATGGCTTTGTTTGCCTTGAGTTCACAGAACACGCACTCCAAGAGTACCACGGAAAGTTTTTGCGCAGCAACTTATATATCAGCTGCGGTGCCGTCAGTAGTCGCGGAGTGTAAACGCATCGTACGTATCCTGTATCCTCTTCTTAGTGTCGGTCTCCATTTGATGGAGCTTGTTGAAGTTCTTTGATACCAGCGTGTCGTCTCCGTATTCGTGGCACACCAGGTCGAACAGACTGATGAAGTAGTCTGATTCCTTAAGCAGGGAGAGTAAGGTATCCAACGGAGTGGAGTTCTCTGTTATCGGCATAGCTGATGGGAGCAGGTGGTCAAACATTTCAGTGGTGGCATCATGGGCGTGCACTGGAGCACTGTCGTCCAGATGGATGTTTTCGGCCATCCTATTCAGCTCGGTTATGTCGAGCTTCGTCTGCTCTATCTCGTTCTCAACTAATGAGCGCGACCCGGTATTAAGCAGTGCTGCCGCTATTGCGCCGTACTCTTCCAGCTTACTAACCTTGAGAACAGCAATGCTGAGCACCATATCCCTGGCTATCTCTGCGTCCTCCCTGTCCGATATGAATTTTCGAGCTTCGTGCCTGTGGTTCTTCGTTGGCATCTCTCCACCTGAAGAGGTAAATGGCCCTAAGAAATATTTATGTGTATTGTGCAAACTGGCAGTTCCCTTCCTTTTTACAGGATTGGAGATAGATGTAAAGCAGGAAAGACTTATGACGAAGGTATATTAAAAATAATGCTATAAGATTCTTTAATACCCAGGAGGTAAGAATGCCGAAAGAAGATATAT
>DAHWAI010000026.1:0-18780 GCA_027327295.1 Microcaldota archaeon | reverse complement strand
CTCCACTGCAGGTGTTTTTGGCATAATATAGCCCCCATTTCTTCCTACAGATTTATTGCTCTCTGGGCATATATAAGGTTTTTGCGGAACTTTCTAACATTATGCTGGGAAAAAACGACAATAACCAATAAAGTTCTGTACGAACGTCGTTGTAGAAGCTCATCTCGTCGGCGCCACTGCCGTCGGAGCACGTCGTACGACTTAGGGCCAGGCCCTCCAGCGGAGCACATGGCCAGGTCGTTACCAGAGGGTGCGGTCATCTTCCCGAGTATAAAGAATGGCCCTTCCATGCTAAGCGATGATGGCCGACAGTGTTAGTCAGTGCTGCAAAAGAAGGGCTAATAACCTTGCCTAAGAAAAGGCTGTGCGCGAGCGTAGTCTAGCCTGGTAGGACTTTGCCCCTCCAAGGCAAAAACCCGGGTTCGAATCCCGGCGCTCGCACATGCGTTTTTTCAACTGCGGTCAGCCTCCCGTGAAGTTGACCACGGTGCTGTTGCTGCTGCCGCCGTACTTTGCGGTTATGGCTACCTTTCCGTCCTGGACCGCATACACAGAATCGTGCGCGTACCCGTTCGAGTCAGTCATGGCCATGGACAAATTGAGGTGCGCAGACGTGCTGTTCACGCTGAAGTTTATAGGTATGCCGCGCAGCTCTGCGCCGAAGAAGAAGTACCTTGCGTACACCGAATCGTCCACGCCGTTGGCAGGTACCACGTCGTTCTGCGTGTAGACCTGCAATGTTATGCTGTTCGAGACAAGCTGCGAGTCTATCGCATTGAGATTGCCCTTGTATGTCTCCTCGGGTGCGTCGTAGCACGTGCTCGTGTTCATGCTTAGCCCGCAGTACGTCGCCCTTACATATATAGGTGCGCGCAGCAAGTCGCCCATCTTCATTCCCGTGCCTATGGTCAGCTCGCAGGTTATCGTGGCACCAGGGGCCGCGTACGAAGGCGCGCACGGCGCGGTGACGTTGCTCTGGTTGAACTGCACGCTCAAGAGCGGCTGTTCCATCGCGTAAGGCTCGGCGTTGCTCAGCAGGAAGGCGATGTATGTCGTTGTGTTGTCAGATGCGGTCGCGCCGACTACAAAATCGTTGCAGCTTATGCCTCCCGTGAATGTGCACGAGCTCGGCACCAGCGCCCCGGGTATCCTTGCGTAAAAATAAAACATGACTATTATCAGCACCAGCGCCAGAATGGCCCAGCTATACACCGCCATGTACTCTATGGCGTTCTGCGCTTTGACGCCCTCAGGCATTCCTTACACCCTCCCCGCACCAAATATACATAGCGCCTTTTTAGATATTTATGTTGGGCGTCAGCCTGCCTTCTTCCATAAATCCCCAAAGTGCGCCTTGAGCGCCCTTATGCGCGCAGGGTCTCTCGTCAGATCTATGTGCTCTATGTTCCTGTGCATGCCGCTGTACGTCAGGTTAGCGCTGCCGGTTATCGCCTGCAGGTCAGAGATGTAAAGCTTCTCGTGGACGAAGGCGCCCCTTGAGAACCTAACGTGCATGTGCGCACGTCTCCTGAACGCCACGACAGCAATTAACGCAGCGTCCGCAGCTGCAAGCTGGGTCAGTACGAGCACCATGGCCCACAGGCCCGCGAGCGCCGATATCGCGATGCCTCCTGCAAGAGCGCCCATCGCCTGCAGCCACACGGACGCTCCGCCCTTGCTCAGGTAGCGCTCGAGGGAGCGCTCCTCCCTGGCAGTCCTGACGCTCGTTATCAAGTAAACTTCCTTTTTCCGTGCTATGCCGGCGAGCTTCTCCGCGTAATACCTGCTGACGTAAGGCGAGACTATTCTCACTGCCTTGCTCCTGTCGCGCAGCAAGCGCTCCACGGCTATGTAGGAGCTGCTGCCGCTGTAGGCCTCAGTAGCGTTTGTCCTGCCAAACATGCCTCTCGCTAATCAATGGCATTACAGCTTAAAATCAGTTGCGCGGCTCAGGCCTTCGCCTGCGCAATGAGCTCCTTGTGTTTGTAGGCCCTGCGCTTGCGCATGTCGCTCCAGCAGTCGCCGCATATCACGAGACGCAACGTCTTCTTCGCTGTCTGCGAGCTCTTCACGCATGAATGGCAGACTTTTCGTCCGCAGTAATTGCAGGCCTCGAACCTGAAGACCTCGCGTTTGCATCTTTCGCACAGCATGATTACACCATTGCGCACGCCAGTTGCAGCTTAATAGTTTTCTACGAGAAATACTAGAAACTGCCGCAACCGCTAAACCGCGCAAATACAGAGTGATAATGATGCAAATACATATAAAAACTTATGGCTGCACGCTCAACCATGCCGACAGCGACATCGTCGAGGGTGTCGCGCGCGCCGCTGGCATGCGTATCTCCGGCGAAATGGATGCGGACGTCATAGTGGTGAACACGTGCACCGTAAAGGCAGTCACAGAGCGCAAGATACTCGAGCGCCTGGCTGGATACGAGGCACAGGGAAGGAGCGTTGTGGTGACCGGCTGCATGGCTTCTGCAAATCCTGACTTAATCGAGAGGTACGCGCCGCACGCCAGCATCGTGACGACCCCAAATGCGCACATGATACCGGAGCTTGCCCTGGATGTGGCAGGCGGCAATAAGCTCTCCGTAGACGGCTACTCCAAGAGGGATGCTGCGGCCCTCGCAAACCCTGGCCATGGTATCATAGCGCGCATACCTATAAGCGACGGCTGCCTGAGCGCGTGCTCGTTCTGCGAGACGAAGCGCGCCAGAGGACCGCTCAACAGCTTCCCTGAGCGCTCCATACTGAAGGCGGTAAGCATCGCTGCCGGGAATGGCGCAAGGGAGATAGAACTAGCCTCGCAGGACACTGGCGCGTACGGCCTCGACCGCGGCACCAACATCGCAGAGCTAATGAAGCGCATCTCCTGCATCGAAGGGGACTTCATGGTAAGGGTCGGAATGCTGAATCCGGAGCACATGTGCAGGTACATGGATGGGTTCATCGACGCGTTTGAGGACAGGCGTTTCTACAGGTTCGCGCACCTGCCTGTGCAATCTGGAAGCGACCGCGTGCTGAGGGAAATGCGCCGCAACTATACTGTGAACGACGTCAAGACTATGTTCGAGAAACTGCGCGAAAGGGTGGATGGCATCACGATCGAGACGGACGTGATCGTCGGCTACCCCGGCGAAACGCGCGACGAGCTCAGCGAAACGCTCAAGTTCCTAGAGAGCTCTCGGCCCGACATAACAAACATATCTAAGTTCGCAGCAAGGCCGCACGCTAGCGCGTCTTCACTCAAGCAGTTCACCAACGAAGAGGTGAAGGTCCGCAGCGCGGAGACTTCGCGGCGCGTACGGGCCCTCCAGCACAGCATAAACGAAGGCTTTTTAGGAAGGAACGTAGATGTGCTTATAACAGAGAAGGGTGCGCTTTCGGCGAACGGCAAGACAAGATCTTACAGGCAGGTTGTCATCAACAGGGGCCACGAAAGCATCAAGCCGGGAACGTGGCAGCGCGTCAAGATCGATAAGGTGTCGGCCAACGCGCTTTACGGCGCGCCGGCGTAGAGGTTGTGCAATGTACTCGAAGGCGATGCAGGATTTCCTTGAGAAGAACGGCATCGGCATAGGCGACATAATAAAGGCGGAGGACCACGGTTCCGTCATAGAGGGTGAGCTGATGCCAGGCACCGAGGCCAATGCCCCAAACGTGCTGGTGGTAAAGCTCAAGAACGGCTACAACGTCGGCGTCAAACCCAGCAAAACCAAGGTGACGAAGGTCACCGCCTCGGCCAAGAAGGAGCTCACGTTCCCGACGGCCAAGCTGAAGCAGAAGGAGGACCTTCCCAAGGTTGCGCTGCTCTACACCGGCGGTACGATAGGTAGCAAGGTCGACTACAAGACAGGGGGCGTCTACATGCTGCTCAAGCCCGAAGAACTTTTCTATGAGGTGCCAGAGCTCTCCGGCATAGCCAGCATCTCCGTAAAGGCGCTTTTCAGCATAAGCAGCGAGGACATGTCATACATCGAGTGGCAGCGCATCGCCGATGAGGCTGCGCAGGCAGTCAAGGGGGGCGCCCGCGGCGTCGTCGTGACGATAGGCACCGACACGATGCATTACGCGTCCGCGGCACTGAGCTTCATGCTAAAGGATCTTGACGCACCCGTTGTCCTGACTGGCGCGCAACGCAGCGGCGACCGGGGCTCGAGCGATGCCTTCCTCAACCTGATATGCGCGGCGAGACTCGCCGCCGAGTCGGACATCGCGGAGGTCGGCATCTGCATGCACGCTACGAGTTCTGACGATAAGTGCGCGTTCATGCGCGGCACGAAGGTGAGGAAGATGCACACTTCGAGGCGCGACGCCTTCAAGCCAGTGAACTGCAAGCCCATCGCAGAGCTGGGTGCGACCGGCGAAATAAAGTATGTAGGGAAGCACAGGAAGATAAGCCCGGCAGCCAAAGCGAAGGACGCTGCGGCGATGCCTGCCTTCGAGCAGAAGGTTGCGCTCGTCAAGGCGTACCCCAACTCTACACCCGACATAATAACATACTATGCGGACAAAGGCTACAAGGGCATAATAATAGAAGGCACGGGCCTCGGCCACACGCCTGTGTCGACGGAACACGAAGGAAAGTCGTGGCTCCCGGCAATAAAGGACGCAGTCGGCAGGGGTATAATAATCGGCATGACGTCGCAGTGCCTCTACGGCAGGGTCAACACAAGCGTCTACCGGAACCTCAGGCTGCTGAGCGACGCGGGCGTGGTGTACTGCGAGGACATGCTGCCTGAAACCGCATACGTCAAGCTCGGCTGGCTCCTGGGCAACTACGGCGCCGCGAAGGCCAAGGAGATGCTAAGCAAGGATGTTGCCGGCGAAATAACTGAGCGCAACGAGTACGACGACTTCACCGACGAGGTGCTTTGAATGGCGGACGACGAGCACTACGCCAAGCTCGGCTTCAAGTGCGGTCTCGAGATACACCAAAGGCTGGCCACGGAGCGCAAGCTCTTCTGCGCATGCCCTGCCAGCACCACGGAGCGCCCAAGCAGCGCCGCCATCTTCAGGTACCAGCGCGCTGTGGCTGGTGAACTGGGTGCTGTTGACGTCTCGGCGCAATTCGAGGAACTGAAGAAGCGCCGCTTCGTATATAATATATACAAGGAACATACGTGCCTCGTCGACATAGACGAAGAGCCACCGCGCGAGATGAATAACGAGGCCCTCGGCATTGCCCTGTCGGTAGCGTCTGCCCTTGACATGAGCGTGGCCGACGAGCTAGAACCGATGAGGAAGGAGGTGGTCGATGGCAGCAACCCAAGCGCATTCCAGCGCACCGTGCTCGTGGGCATGGACGGCAAGGTCAAGACAGGTGCCAGCGAGGTCGGAATAACGATGATGTCGCTCGAGGAGGAGTCTGCGGGCATAAGCGGCAAGGGTGCCGATTCGATAACCTACGACTCGGACCGCATAGGCATACCTTTGGTGGAAATAGATACGAGCCCGTTTATTCGTTCGCCAGCCGAAGCGAAGAAGGTTGCGCTGTATCTGGGCACGCTTCTCAGGCTCACAGGACGCGTGCAAAGAGGCATAGGATCTATACGCCAGGACGTCAACGTCTCGATCAGGGGCGGCTCCCGCGTAGAGATAAAGGGTCTCCAGGAGCTTGACACGATGGACAGGTTCATCGAGAACGAGGTGCTGAGGCAACAGAAGCTTTTGGAGATAAAGGACTGGCTCATCAAGCGCAGCGCGTCTGTCGGGTCGTCGCATGACCTGACAAAGCTGCTGAAGGGCACCAAAGTGAAGATAATAGCTGACATGCTAAGAAACGGCGGCATGGCCGTCGGCATCGCGCTCCCCGGCTTCAAGGGTGCCCTGGGCACCGAGGTCAATCCCGGCAGGCGCCTCGGCACTGAGATAAGCGACTACGCGAAGATGGGCGGGGTCAAGGGCATAATCCACAGCGACGAGGACCTAAAGGCGTACGGTTTTGAGGACAAAGAGATAGAGGCAGTGCGCGGACACATGAAGCTCAAGGAGGACGGCGCCTTCATCATTATCGCAGGCACGAAGGAGAGTGCGCCGCTGTCGATGATGCTCGCGGCCGAAAGGGTTCGCGCAGCACTGGTCGGCGTCCCGGAAGAGACGCGCGCCGTAGCCAGCGCAGAAACTTTCACGACGAGGTTCATGAGGCCGTTGCCGGGTGGCTCGCGCATGTATCCGGAGACAGACGTCAGGCCTATACAGGTGACTGACCGGATGCTGTCCGACGCCAAGAAGCTCGCCCCCAGTATCGAGAAGGAGCGCTCGCGCCTAATGAAGGAGTTCAACAGTGCGGAGCTCGCCGCACTTCTTATGGTATCTCCTAGGCTCCCCCTCTACAAAGTCCTCGCCGCACAGGAAGGCGCGGACTTCACCTTCATCGCCAACACGCTGCTGCAGAAGTTCACGGAGTTAAGACGCGGCGGCTTCGCTGTCGATTCGATACCTGAAAGCAGGCTCGCGGAGCTCTTCGGCGCCTACGCCAAAGGAAAACTTACCAAGCATGCCGTGGAGGAGGTGCTCAAAGCCCTCTCGGGGAAGGAGGGTGACGTGGACACAATCATAAAGGGAAAGGGTTTAGCCCGCATGACTGGGAGCGAGCTGAAGAACCTCGTCCAAAGGTTCAGGAAAGAGGAGCCTAAGCTCAGTAATGCTGAGCTCATCCGGAGAATCATGCAGAAGCATAGGCTCAATGTCGACGGAGCTGAGCTGAACAAGGTCGTTTCCGGCGAGTAGACTCAGAGAAACCTTGCCCCGTTCTTCGTTATGAGCACATCGTCCTCGAAGCGCGCGCCTCCAAATCCATGCACGTAAATGCCTGGCTCGTCGCTCACGACCATGTTCTGCTTCAGGATGTTCTTCTGCAACCCAAGGCCTGGTCCGTCGTGGACCTCGAGGCCGAGCCCGTGGCCCAGGGCGTGCATGAACAGGCCCTTGTAAGCTCCTCCATCCGCCTTGTTGATGAAGTCCGACACTGCATTGTGCACTTCGCTGCCTGGTATGCCTGGCCTTATGCGTTTCAGGCCCAGAGCCTGCGCCTCCCTGACAACTTCAATGATTCTGTTCATGCGGGCGTACTTCGCGCTTTTCCTATCGGGCCTGAAGATAAACGTTCGCGTCATGTCTGCGCAGTAATTGGCGTGCTTTGCGCCTACGTCGAGAAGTACGATACTGTTTGGCCTAAGCCTTGTCGCATCGGGCGAATGATGCGGCAGCGCGCTGTTCGGGCCGAAGGCGACTATGCTGTCGAATGCCTGAGCAGGGGAGCCATGCTCGCCCATCAGGTAATTGAACCTCGCCGCGAGCTGGAGCTCCGTCATTCCCTCCTTGAAATAATCAGGTATCGCTGCAAGCGCCTTCTTCGTTATGGATACTGCCTTGCTTATGCTCTCTGTTTCACGCGCATCCTTGATCATGCGCGCTTCAGCAAAGAGCGCAGTGGCATCCTTCACGCTCTTCGGTCTCGAGTGCTTTTTCAGGAACCTGTAATACGCGTACGGCAGGAAGCTCCCCGTTATGCCGACGCGCCTGCCCTTGAGCAGCGAGCCCAATGCATTGGTCATGTCGGCCCTGCTATCCACTATCTTGACATCGAGTTCCTTCGGCCTCTCGGCAATTGCTATGCCCTTCTCGAGCTCCGACGTCAGCAGCGTCATCCCGTGCCTGGTAGCGACAAGCATCGACTGCTCGAAGGTTCCTCCCTCGAAGCCCGTCAGGTAAGTGAAGTTGGCGTCCTTCGCCTCTGTATTCATTAGGAACAGGGCGTCGAAGCCGCCATTCGAGAAGAGCCTGTCGAGCCTCTGCCGCGCGCTTTTCATGATGACACGTAACGAAATGCACGGCTCATCTTTTATATCTGCGTATATCCTGCTGACTGGTCGGATGGCCCTAATAATTATCGGTGTATAGAAGGCACGGGCCTCGGCCACACGCCTCTGTTATAGCATACTGCAAGTGTGAACTGACCTGCCTGCGCTAGTCATGCAAACATGTGTGCTGCTCGCCTTTGCAGCATCAACGTTCAACAGGCTTGGCGTCGGATGAAAACAAGTGGGCCCGTGGAGAATTGAACTCCAGGTCTCCCGCGTGTGAAGCGGACGTCTTACCACTCGACTACGGGCCCATGCGAAAAGCTCTGTAAGCTCTGCTTTATAGGCTTTTATAGTTATTTTGACAAGGTATAAAAGGGTGCTTCCATGGTCTCTGATTTCTATACCGGCACAGGCGACGACGGCAACACTATCGTCGGCTCCAGGCGTGTCGGGAAGGACAGCGCACTCATGCACGCGATCGGTGACGTGAACGAGCTCAACGCAGTTCTGGGCGTAGCGCTGCAGAACCTCGACAGCGACATGATATCTAATCACGTGCGCGCCATACAGAACGAGCTCTTCGTGATAGGGGCGGAACTTGCAGCGAGCGAGGATCCAAGGTTCACCCCGAAGCGCACCATCTCCGGAGCCGAGGTGAAGGCGCTTGAGGAAGCAACCGAGGAAGTGGGTGCGAAGGTCGGGCAACTTAAGTCGTTTGTACTGCCCGGCGGGCCGGCGGGCGCCGCGTATTTGGATCATGCTGCTACTGTTGCGCGGCGCGCCGAACGCTCTGTTGTTAGGCTGTGTATAGAGAAGAAAGACCTGAGCCTAAAGCTCAAGGTCTACATGAACCGGCTCTCGTCATACCTGTTTTATGCGGCTCGCTGCGTCAACAAAGAAGAGGGTGCAGAGGAGCAGAGGCCTGTCTACTGAGACTCGTGCTTTTCAGGCTCGCCCAGGCTGAAGTACTCTTTGAACTTGTTTGTCGTCTGGAGCTTTTTGGTCCTGCCGACGCGCTTTGCTGTCACGAAGTCATTCTCCACCAGCTCCCTCATATAATCGTAAGTAGACGAGCCGAATGCCTTGACCACGTCGGTCTGGTAGACGGGTTCGTTCCTGCTCACGTAAGCAAGTATGCGCAACGCTCCTCTCGTTATGTCCGGCTGGCCCGCGAGGCCGTTGACCTTGCTCGCATAAGGCTCAGCGACGGTTAGCATGTATTTGCCGCCTATCTCAATGACGCGCAAGGACCCTGCCCTGATCTCGTAATCGTTCTGCAGCTCCTTCAGTGCCTTCGATATATAACCAAGGGACGCGATGCCGGTGGCCTGCGAGAGCTCCTCAGAGCTCATCGCCTTGCCTGTGACGAAGAGTGCGGCCTCTATCAGGCGCTTCGTGTCCTGCTCTACATCTGAATTAGCCTGCTGCAGCACTGCGCTCACCCAACATTACGAATATCTCGTCGAAGAAGCTATCCTGCTTCATCGATACGCGCCCCTTGTGCGCCAGGAAGAGCAGCGGCACGAATAGGTCGAGAAGTATGCTTTCAGAGCTGCCGAACAGCCTGGCGAGGTTGGCGAACGTAGTCGTCCTGTACTCGTCGGCGTTCTTCTTCACGAGCGAATAGACACGCTCCATCTTCTCGTCTATGTCGTCATCGTTGACGTAGAACTGCACAGGTATGGACTGCGCTATCTCGCGCTCCTCCCTGTGCTGCACCATCTTCATGGCATCATCAAGCGCGTCCATGAGCTCAGCGAGCGTTATGCGCTTCCCCGGCTGCTGGCGCGCCCTCGGGGTGATGCCCTCGACATTTGGAAGCACGCGCTGGCCCATCCTGGGTTCCTCCGCATCGTCAACAGGCTCATGCACCTCAAAGATGGAGATGCTCTCGCTCTTCATCCTTAGCAGTATCGAGGCCGCGAGCACGATGTTCGCAGGCACGAATAAGTCCATGACCTTCATATTGTGTATGACGGCCACGTAGCTCTCGACCATCTTCGCGATGTCTATATCCCACGGGTCAAGCTCGTTCCTGTCAACGAGCTCCATCAGGAGCTCACGCCACGTCGCGTTGCGGACGAAGCCTTCCAGGTCGAATGCCTTAGCTGGCGCAGATACTACGCTCTCTAATGCGTCCGTCATGCGCAACGCCCGTGACTGGTCAGTCATATTGCCCCAGTAAGGTATTTATCCCTGTTGCTGACCTCTGCGCGCAACAGTTCCGGCGTGCTTTAGCGCCTCCAAACCCGAAACATTGGAAAGGTATTAAATGGTAGGCAGCGAATACTATTGCTGGCGATTGAGCCAGGGGTGGCACCACGATCAGCACGGCAACTCTAAGGCTGCGCATGTACATAACGCTCATACTTTCGTTTGCGATAGGCTTTGCCATCATATATGCGCTGCTGCTCTACGCGGGCATAAGCACCTACTTCATCATAGTCTTTGCAGCGCTATTCTTTCTCCTTCAGTGGTACATCTCGCCGCACATCCTGGCGAAGGCGTCGCGCATACACTACATAAAGGACGACGAGTACCCCCAACTGCACACGATGGTCAAGGAACTAGCGGACCAGGCAAAGGTTCCAGTGCCGCGCATAGCGATTGCGCCGGTCAAGGAGCCAAACGCCTTCGTCTTCGGGCGCACAAGGAAGAGCTCCACGCTGGTGGTGCACGAGGGCCTGCTCCCGCTGCTCGATGCCAAGGAGCTGAGGGCGGTGCTGGCGCACGAAATCGGGCACCTCCGGCACAACGACGTAGTAGTGATGACGGTCGTCGCGTTCATACCTATGCTGGCGTACATAATAGCGCAGAGCGTGCTCTGGTCTGGCATATTGGGAGAGGGCAGGAACAACGGCTCGTATATCTTCCTGTTCGGCCTGCTCGCGTTCATCGTCTACTTCATATCGGAGCTGCTCGTGCTCTCCCTGTCGAGAACACGGGAGAGCTTTGCTGACGAGTATTCAGCCACCACAACTAAGAAGCCCGAGTACCTGGCATCCGCCCTTTTCAAGATAACGTCCGCCAACGCCGGCACGCAGAACGCCTCGCAGAGCTCGACCGTCGCGAGGTCGCTCTACATAGTCGACTTCTTCAGCGCGGAGAAGGACGCCAACGACATAAAGAAGAACGCCTCGTCTTTGAAGAAGCTCATACCTCAAGCCGACATAGAGGATCTGGTCAGGAGGGCGCATCAGAGCCGGCAGGGTATCCTTGCCGTTCTCGGTTCGCTGCTCGCAACCCATCCGTCTACTTACCGGCGCTTCGTCGACCTCGCCAAGATAAAGGATAACCTCAATAGCTGATTGCGGCCAACGCCTGCGGCTTCCTGTTTTTCATATAGTCGGGCTTTGAAATCCCTTGTCTTCAGGCATATGCTTTTTGGGCAGGGGTCACTTATACTAATCGGTAAGCAATGCCGATGATAAGACAGTAAGCTTATAAACCTTAAATATTTTCATAATGCCTATGGCATTAGCAGAGCAAAGTCTAGCTGCAATAATAGCATCTGGGTTGGAAAACGAAGATAAAGTACTGACAAAGCTCGACTCGGTAAAGGACCACGTGGGAGAGGAAATATTCATAAGAGGGTGGGTGTACAGAAAGAGACACCTTAACAATGTCAACTTTGTTCTGGTAAGGGATGGATTCGGGATAATACAATGCACGTTGCAAAAAGACGAGGTCGACAATGATAGTTGGGAACATTCAGAGAACCTCTACATCGAATCAGTGGTCAAGCTCATAGGCACCATAATAAAGGATGAAAGAGCCCCAGAAGGGGTAGAGATAAAGGTCAGGGAGTTCAAGACCGAGTTCATGGGAGATCCATTTCCCATAGGGAAGGATCAGAGCACCGAAATGCTACTTGACATGCGGCACCTTTCCATAAGGAAACAGAGCATAATCAATGCACTTAAGCTTAAGGCGGAGCTGGTCAGGAGTTGCAGAGAGTTCTTGGATGACAGGGATTTCATGGAGATACAGCCTCCAATGCTTAACGTTTCCGCCTGTGAGGGGGGATCGACGCTCTTTGAAGTGAAGTATTTCGACAAAGTTGCGTATCTATCACAGAGCGGTCAATTGTATAGCGAAGCCGTCGTGGCTGCGTATCCGCTGGTCTATGTGATGGCCCCATCATTTAGGGCCGAGCCAAGCAGAACTCCGCGCCACCTGACAGAGTTCTGGCAGCTTGAGCCAGAAATGGCATTCTACAACCAGAACATGAACATGAAGCTGCAGGAGGAAATGATAGAATACGTTTGCCACGAGATGGCCGAGAAGCAGAAAGGTATACTGGAGAGGTTCAAGCGGGATCCAAAAGACCTTCTGGCAATAAAGGCGCCGTTTGAAAGAATTACATATACAAAGGCGGTGGATATGCTCAAGGACAAGGGAGTTGAGATAAAGTGGGGAGAGTCGATAGGACTGGACGAGGAAAAGATATTAACGAAGGAGCTAGACCAGCCAATATTCATGACAAGCCAGCCAAAGGCAATGCGGGCATTCTACATGAAAGAGAATCCAGAAGACCCGAGGACAGTACTGGATGCGGACATGCTTGCGCCAGAAGGCATAGGAGAGATAATAGGCGGCAGCGAGCGTATCAGTGATTACAACGAGCTTATAGCACGCATGAAGGAACAGGGTCTAAACCGGAAAGACTACGAATGGTACCTGGATATACACAAGTATGGCCAGATACCGCACTCTGGATTTGGCATGGGAACTGAAAGGGTAATCAGGTGGATAGCGAAACTCGAGACAATCCGGGACGCAATCCCGTTCCCAAGAACTATGAATAGGCTATACCCGTAAGACCCAGCTAATCGTTACTTTTCATGGTTCTAAGCATGATGTCCAGGCAGAGCTCTATCTCGTCCTTGGAATAGGGCCTGACCACGCGCTGGCCCTTGAAGACGGCGCTCCTGCCGTGCCCCTTTGCGGCCTGCCTTATCCTGTCCTTGAGCTCCTTTATACCGTCAGTCCTGCAGAAGGTATAGAGGTGCACCAGCGCCTTCGCTTTCGCGACAGCGAAAATGCTGGGCAGCATCTCCATGCTTACTGTGGGCATTGGCACTATCACCCTGTCTGCGTAGCCCCTGCGTTCCATCGCGACTTTGTTGAAGTCTCCAAGAACGGGCTCGACGTTCGGCGTCCTGTTGAGCACGATGTTCCTCTTCATATCTGCGCATGCGCTCCTGTTGAGCTCTACCGCCAGGATTGCCGACCTCGGATGGTGCTTCGCTATCTCTATTGCGTATGGTCCCACGCCAGCGCCTGCCACAGCGACGCTCTCTCCGTCCCTGGAGAGCCTGTCCACGCGCCCCCTCTCGAATGAGAGCCTGCTGGAGAAGAAGGCCTTCCTGACGTCGAACCTGAAGGCGCACCCGTTCTCCTTGTAAAGCGCCATGTACGTGTCCTCACCATATATGCGCCTGAGCTTCCGCTTCCTGTAGACGCCGCTTACAGGCCCTGATTTCGCCAGCACCGTGCTTATGTTTGCATTGGCCTCGACCATGGCCTTGCCCACCTCCTTCTCCTTGCTGCCCAGGTCGCCGAAGAGCTCGACTATGGCGATGTTGCCGAGCACGTCGTAGCCCCTGGCTACCATGGACAGTTCTTCCTCCGTAAGCCTCTTTTCGAGCAGCTCGCGGTACGTCGTGCGCAGCGCAGCGCGTTCCCCCTTGCGCTCCACAATTCCGGCGTTCATGCCCAGCCCTTCAATAACCTTTATAGTCTTTTGCCCATCTATTATTACTGGTAACAATACATAGCGTGCGCTATTCAGAACCCTCGCCCGTTTGTCGAGGATGTTCTTCTTGGCGAGAATGGACCTGGCGCTTTCCGCGTCTTTGGCCCTGACCCTGAGGTAACGCATGATATCATGTGCAGTGAGCCTTCAATACGTATAAAAGGCGTGAAAGCTATAAAGCATGAAGCATTGGGAGTGGTCTGAGTGTATTTCGTAGTCAAGGTGACATCAGGGCAGGAGCGCATCGCGGCCAATATGCTGCAGAACAAGGCCAGCAAGACCGACCTGCCAATGTATTCCATCATAGTCGTCGAAGGCATGCGCGGCTACATAATACTCGAAGCCGAGGACGAGCTGTCATGCCGGAGCTTCATAAGCAAGGAGCGCAACATACGCGGAATGTTATCCAAGCCGTTAAGTGCAGAGGAGATGGACAAGCTCATCAAGAGCAGCACCGCAGTGCAGGAGATAGAGAAGGACGACACGATAGAGTTCACTAGCGGCCCCTTCAAGGGCTACAAGGCGCGCGTGCTGAAGGTCGACGACGCGAAGAACGACATAACCGTGGAGCTGCAGGACGTCGTGGTGCCAATACCTATAACGACGAAGATGAACACCGCCAAGATAATCAAGAAGGCGCGCGCCGAGAGCTCCGAATGAAACAATCATGATTCACGGTGAATAAAATGAGCGAAATCACAATAGCAGGCTTAATAGAGGGCGGCAAGGCGACGGCAGGCCCGCCGTTCGGTCCGGCCCTCGGGCCTCTCGGCGTGAACATCGGCGGCATAGTCGCCGAGATAAACAAGAAAACCAGCGAGTTCGCGGGCATGAAGATACCTGTCAAGGTCATGGTCGACCCGGCCACCAAAACCTTCAGGGTCGAGGTCGGCGCCCCTTCGACGAGCGCGCTGATACTCAAGGAGCTCGGCGTGCAATCAGGAGCTAAGACTAAGGACGAGACCGTCGGCGACCTGACTCTTGATCAGGTGAAGAAGATCGCCAAGTCCAAGGAGGCTTCGATCTACGGCAAAGACGCCGCTGACAGGGTCAAGCAGGTGCTCGGGACGTGCAAGAGTATGGGAGTGAAGTGCAACGGCGAGGACCCAAGGGCAGTCATAGCCAAGATAAGCTCGGGCGAACTGAAGGTATGAGCGCGGACGTTCCGCCGTCTCGCATATACCGCCTGTTGCGCAGGCGCTTCGGCTTCCTGGACTGGTGGCCCGGCGAGACCAAGATGGAGATTGTAGCCGGAGCCATACTCACGCAGCAGACGTCGTGGAGGAACGTCGAGCGCGCCCTCTCGAACCTCAAGGCCGCCAAGGCGCTGGAGCTCGGCGCTCTGGCGCGCATGCCAATCTCCAGACTCGAGCTGCTGGTGCGGCCCTCGGGCTTCTACAGGCAGAAGGCCAGGCGCCTGAAAGGCATATGCTCGTCAGTTGTAAGAAGATACGGCACGCTGGAGCGCTTCTTCGCGCTCGAACGGAGCAGCCTCCGAGAGGCCCTCCTCGCCATGGATGGCATAGGCCCCGAAACTGCAGATTCAATAACGCTCTACGCAGCAGGGAAGCCGGTGTTCGTCATTGACGCCTATACCCGCCGGGCGATGCACAGAATAACCGGCATGGACGAGAACATCAGTTATGCCGTACTGCAGCGTTTCTTCGAGCGCTCTCTGAAGTGCGACGTGGCGCTCTACAAGGACATGCATGCGCAGTTCGTAGAACTCGGCAAGCGCTACTGCAGGCCAGTTCCGCTGTGCGCAGAGTGCCCTTTGGAAGGAGTCTGCCTGCACGCGCATACAGTGGCAGAAGACCATCCAAACATATAAATATCAAAAAAGCCGCAATATACTAATACCGAAACGTGTGATTAAATGATTACGACAAAGTCGAAGGTAAATAAAGCGGAGAAGCACACAGAGGAGACTAGAAAGGAAATCTCTGAGCCTTCCAAGCTCGTCGGAATACTGGGCCTCAACGAGAAAATAACAGTCAACGTCGGCCGTAAGACGAAGGAGATGACCGCGGCAGACGCCCTGATATACAGTGCACAGGCCAGTGAGAAGCTGTCGGACCTACAAGAACGGCTCACAAGCATGAAAGACCCCTCAAGCGAGAGCAACGCATCGATAAAGAAGGCAGAGGAAGATTTGGTTAATCTCAATCTCGTAGTCAACGCTGCCACCGCCATTAAAAATAGGCGTACGGGGGCGGGTTTTAATACATCTAATCTGGAGGAGAAGATCGAGAAAGCAAAAGAAAATGCGCGGAAGCAGGAGGATAAGCTCACAACACTCAAAAACGCAAGAAACGGCCTCATAACAAAAATTAATAACGAGATTAATAACACGCAGAATAACCTCGCGGCGTACGACGCCGCCCTCGACAAAAAGTTCGGCTCGGTAAGGCGCGAAGGTCTGGTGAAGATACTCCCGGTCATAAAGGCGATGACAGACCCTACATCAATAAAAGCAATAGATGAGGGGGTCAGCGAACGTCTCTCATCTGGAGGTGACCTGTACACAAATTATGTGGAGCCGCTTGAGAAGGCCTTGCATAATCATGATTTCAAGTCAGTAAAGCATATACTTAGCGCGATGTCTGCTACAATCCACAAGGAGCAGTATGAAAGCCTTTACGCACTGGCGGAGGTTTACAGTGCCGAAACTACACCTGTCAAGTTCCTCGGTTGGAACACCCAGCGCGTCAACAAGCGTTACGGGAACCTCTCCGAAACGCAGATGGCAAATTTCCAGAAGGAGCTGGCCACGTTTACGGCTTACCTGGCACTTTCAAGGATGGCAGCCGCCATGTATGGTGCCCTCGGGGACAAAATAAGCGCGGAGGATTTCAACCTTAATACGTGGTCCGCCATCTCCAAGCAACTCAAAGATTACGAGGCTACGTTTGACAAAGCCTACTCCAAGCACGTATTCAGCAGCATGCATGTGACCGGCTTCGGCCAGCAGCACGGTTCAGTTACCGGCCAGCGCTCGGGCAGCGGAACAAGGAATCAGGAGCGGCCTACGGTTCAGATAGTGGAAACGAATGATGGCTGGGTCGACTATGCAAGGACGTACGTCAACGAACACAAGTGGGCGAAGGATGCTTTGAGCCCTGAATTGAAAGAGCGCCTCAAGGAGGGTAACTTGGATGAAACCGAGAAGCTCGGCATCTGGCGCCTAGTCACGCTGAGGTGGATGGAAGTGACGCAGACGAAAGACCTGCCCTCTATCACCGAGATCAATAACATAAAGGATCTTCAGCAAGCGAGCGGGATGAGCAATCTCCTCCTCCAGAGATACCTTCGCTCGTACGAGTCGATAGCCGTAGGGATAGGACTGACCGAGGACCAGAAGAAGTTCGTCAACACCCTCCCGCAAGGACGCGATTTCAGCGACCCAGTGTTCAGGGCCTACTATTCAGTGACGGCAGATACTGAGGACATCTGGAAGAAGCTGCAGAGCTATAAGAAGAACGGCAAGCCAAAGCAGGATGACATAATACCTGATCCGATGATGGCAACACTGAGAAAGGAGGGGAGGGAAGAAACCACATCCTCGCCGCAGCCAGCCGAGGCTGCAAAGGCCGCACCAAAGTCCAAGCAATCGAAGACAGATTCAACAACGCCAGCCTTCAAGTCGGACAACCAGCAAGGCAAGAAGTGAGCACCAGGCTCACTTCCTTATCAGGCTGGTTATCTGCGCGGTGAGCTCTCTGATATTGGATAGCTCCTTCTTCTCCTCTTCCGTCGCCCTGTAGGAGCCGTTCTCTATGTGCTTGGATACCGCGTCGAGGAACTCCATCCACTCCTCCGCATCGTCGCGCATCAGCTCTATGACAGTCTTGTCTGTCAGCAGAAGATTGAGAAGCTTCAGCAGGCGCTCGTTCTCCATGGTGTCCTTGCCTGCTTTGAGCCTCTCAGTTATCCTGGCTCTGAGCTCATATATCTCGTCGGAGCTGGCCTCTTTGTTCCTGGATATGACGACGTCAAGGTCCCCTATAAACTGCCTTATTGCGCCGTGGAGCTTCGATATCAGCTCCCCTAACGACATGCTTTTCACGCCGTCCGTTATCCCAACCAACTAATCACCAGTGCTATCTCTGCAATTTCAGCAATAAATAGCTTATCTAAGCCAAAGATATAAAAAGAACGCAAGCCAATACCTCGCGGGGCAGCGAGGACCAGCAGGCCGCCGACGGCATTCAGGTTCGCAAGCAAGCAAGTGATCATGATGGCCGGGGAAGAGCACAGTATAATACGCCGCCTCATCTTCAGGCTCGTGAAGAAGCATGTGGCAGGCTCTACAACTGCATCTGTGATAAAGGCAGCTGTGCAGCTGAGCTCCAAAGGAATGCACCCCACGATAACGTTCCTTAACGACCACGTCGCGACGCAGCTCAACGCGAGATACAACATCAACGCTTACGCGCAGCTGGCGCGCCAGCTCTCGAGGCTCAACATCGCGGCTGATTTGTCCGTGCGCCTGAGCCAATTGGGCTACATGCTCGACAGCGGAGCAGCTGTCGATGGCATCGACGAGATACTCATAAGCCTGGGCAAGGGCAGCAAGCTCTGGATAGAGAGCGAGCCCTGTATTCCCGCCACTGAGCCGATGCGCGTGTGCGAGAGCCACAAGGACTCGGAGATGGGCTTCGAGATGCCGGCGGCGCTGCTGCTCAACGGCTCTTCTGCTAAATATCTTGGTACGAAGAGCAGGTACGTCAAGCTCACCACATATGAGGCTGATACAACCCATGCGGTAGGGAAGCCCAAAGCAAACGCCACAGCAACCAAGAACCAGGCATCGGCGCAGCTGAAGGGGGAACAGAAACACTCTGGGCACCATGCCGACATGGTGCGCCTCTTCACCGACTCCATAGACAGGCTAGCGGGCAAATGCACTGGCATCACTGTCTTCAGCCAGGACGAGAAGTTCATGGAGCGGCTGCTGAAGGCGAACAGGGGCCACAGAAAGAATTTAGCCTTTGAGGTGCCTTTAGGCTATAATGCGAAAAGGGTAAATGCGCTGATGAAGTCGAAGGCCAATGTGGGGGTCTACGTCTCATACGGCAAGGACTGGATACCCTACGCGATAAACAGGCTCACCGAGGGGCGCATACGCGACATCGCTATGAAGCTACTCGACGGTGAGCATAAGGTGGGCTCTAATGCCGAACAACAAGGCCACTGAAGTCAAGCC
>DAHWAI010000017.1:0-3400 GCA_027327295.1 Microcaldota archaeon | reverse complement strand
ACTTGGCCCTGCATTGTTACGCCCGGTAAGAAGACGTACAGGAGAAGCTATACTCTTAGCCAGTCGCAGCTTTATAAATATGCTGGTGCAAAACTTACTTGAAGATTATAAAGTTTAGCCAGGGCTTCGATAAGCTCTTTTTCGCTTGAATTGGTGAATATATGGCAGTAGATCCATTGTACGCTGTCGCTGCTTCTATCGCGATAGCTGGAGGACTAATAGGAACAGGAATGGCGCAGCAGGGAATAGGCGCTGCTGGCATGGGGATAATAGCAGAGAGGCCCGAGAAATTCGGCCAGGTGCTGTTCTTCTTCGTCATACCCGAAACGCTCTGGATAATCGGCTTCGTGCTGGGCCTGATACTTCTGCTGCAGATTCTCTGATGCGCAGGGGCATTTGAATGGGACTCGAAGAGATCCTGGAGAACATAGACAAAGTCACGGAAGAGAGCGTTCGCAGCATAATCGCGGAGGCCAACGAGGAGGCGAAGCGCATACTTGGCGAGGCTGACTCTGCCGCGAAAGAGCGCGCCAATGCTTCTAAAGCTAAGGCAGAAGCGGACTCGAGGCAGCTCATCGCCAAGGAAGTCTCGAAGGCGAGCATCGCGTCGAGGATGGCGTACTATGCTGAAGTCAACAGGCGCGTGGGCGCGGCCTTCGACGGCATAACTGCAGGTTTGCAGGCCTACGCCCAGAGCCCCTCCTACAAGAAGCTTATGGCCGCGCTGGCGGCCAGGGCCGTGCAGGAGCTCGGCGACAACTGCACCCTGCTCGTCCAGAAGGGCGACGACGTGGTAGTAAAGCAGGGCAAGCGCAAGGTAACGGTGAGCGTGGCAAGCGAGCGATTTGCAGGAGGCCTGAAGGCTGTGTCAGCCGATGGCAAGGAAGAGATTGACTACACTCTGGAGACACTCGTCGAAAGGCTTAGGGACAGGGTTGCGACGCGGCTGCTCGAGCGCATAAGGGGCAAGGGGAATTAGGTGGACTCAACCTACATCGGAAAGTACGGCCAGCTCAAGGCCCTCACTACAGAGTTCCTCACGAGCGACTTCATAGAACAGCTGGAGCAGAAGGAACCTGACGAGTTCCTAAAGACCCTCAGCACCACCGCCTACAGAAAGGACGTTGACGCCTTTTCCGCGCTGTACAAGGTACCCGATCTCGTCGAGGTGGTGCTGAACGCGCACGCCATGCGCATGATAAGGAACGTCTACATGTCCGTGCCACCGCCGGCGCAGGACTTCATAATGGCGTACACCAGCAAATGGGACGTCGAGAACATAAAGCTCATACTGTCATCGAAGAAGCTCGGCTACAGCGTCGAGAGCACCGAGATGTTCCTGATGGTGCAGAGGAATGTGCCAGTGGGTGTCATAAGCGGCCCGATAAGCATGGAGGAATACAAGGCTATAGTTGCGCAGAAGGACATCGAAGGCGTGGTGAGCGCGCTCACCAGGCACGGCTATGGCACCGTGCTCATGAAGTTTCTCGACGAGGCACTTCGGACGGGTGACATATCTGAGATGATTGTGGCGCTCGACATCGCTTACTACGACAGGCTCGTGTCCTCGCTCAGGTTCTACAACGGCGACGAGGGCCTTCTGATCAGGTATATCAAGGACACGATTGACATAAAGAACCTGACCAGCGTGCTCAAGGCGATATCGTTCGGCTGGAAGGACGTGGGCAGCTATCTAGTCAAGGGAGGTAACATGCCGGAGGCGAAGCTCGTCGAGATGTCGACCAAGCATATAGAGGACCTCAGGAAGGACATGCCGTACCCGATAGACGACGCGTTCGATATGTACGCCAGGGACCCGTTCCTGACATACTTCGAGATAGCGCTGAAGCGCGCTCTGTACGCAAAGTACCTGAAGCTGTTTGATGAATCAGGCATATCCATAGCGAGCATGATGGTGTTCATGATAAGGGCAGAGCTGGAGCGCGACGAACTTAGGCTCGCGTGGCTCAACAGGTATTACGGAGTGAGCATGGAGCGCATAGAAAATATAAAGATACTGAAGAATATCAAGTGATAGGTATGCAGTTCGACAGGATAGCAGTGGTCGGCGAACGCGAGCTTGTCCTCGGCTTCAAGCTTGTCGGAGTGAGCGACGTATTCATAAGCGAGGGCGACGATGCAGTGAAGCTGCTCTCCGAATTCATGGCCAGCAAGGAGTACGGCCTGATAATAGTGTCGAACAGCGTGAAGCGGCATCTCGGCACCACGATGCTGAGGCACCTGGAGATGGCGCTGAAGCCGCTCGTCATGTTCATACCCGCTCTCACGGAAAACGAGGGAGAGGAATCCGTAGAGGCCCTTGCAAAGAGGGTTCTCGGCGTCGACATAAGGAACGTGAAGGTGAAGTGAATGGCTGGAAAAATATACCGCATATCAGGACCGGTTGTGATAGCCGACGGGCTGGACAACCCTAAGATGTATGACGTTGTGAAGGTCGGCGAGCAGGAGCTCATCGGCGAGATAATCAAGCTGGACAAGGGTATGGCAATCGTGCAGGTCTATGAGGACACGAGCGGACTCAGGCCAGGTGAACCTGTGGAAAGCACCGGCGCGCAGCTGTCGGTGCAGCTCGGCCCCGGCCTCATGGGCTCGATATACGACGGCATCCAACGGCCGTTGGACAAGATAAAGGCCGCGAGCGGCGACTTCATAGCGAGGGGCGTTAACGCCGAACCGCTCGACACGAAAAAGAAGTGGGGCTTCAAGCCTGTTGCGAAGGACGGCCAGGAGGTAAAGGGCGGCGACGTAATCGGTGAGGTCGACGAGACAAGCCTGATAAAGCACAGGGTCATTGTACCGCCGGGCGTTTCCGGAAAGATATCCGGGCTTAGGGCAGGCAGCTTCACCGTCAGCGACGTTGTAGCGAAGGTGGCTGCCGGAAGCAAAGAGGTAAGCATAAGGCTCGCGCAGAGCTGGCCCGTCAGGGTGCCAAGGCCTGTGGTCGACAAGATGATGCTGGAAGCGCCCCTGATTACAGGGCAGAGGGTCATCGATACTCTATTCCCGGTGGCGAAGGGCGGCACGGCAGCCGTGCCTGGGCCATTCGGATCCGGCAAGACAGTCATACAGCACCAGCTCGCCAAGTGGTCAGATGCCGACGTCATAGTTTACATAGGCTGCGGCGAGCGCGGCAACGAGATGACCGAGATACTGACGACTTTCCCAGAACTGAATGACCCGAAGTCCGGACGCCCGCTCATGGACCGGACGATACTCATAGCGAACACCTCCAACATGCCGGTGGCCGCACGCGAAGCCAGCATATACACTGGCATGACGCTTGCAGAGTACTATCGCGACATGGGCTACAGCGTGGCGCTTATGGCCGACAGCACGTCAAGGTGGGCCGAGGCGCTCAGGGAGATATCCGGCAGGCTTG
>DAHWAI010000011.1:0-8225 GCA_027327295.1 Microcaldota archaeon | reverse complement strand
GTAGGTCTCAGGCAGGCCTGCCTTCACGCACGTCTCATTCAGGAATTGCTTTGCGTTCCAGTGCTGTTCCACTGCCACTATCGGGAGCAGAAGGCCGCTGTTGATGCCGTACTGCACCATGAGTCCGTCACGGCCGACCTTCACCGCTCCGAGCCGCGTGCGCTCCGTGCCGCCGACCGGCACCATCTCCGAGAGCACGCTTACTTCTATCGCAATCTCGTCGAGCTCCTTCATCGACAGCGGCACGAACCTCGGGTCCTCGAATGCAGCGGCTAACGCGGCCTCGACCACGTCGTGGCCCACACTGCCGACTGGCTTGGGAAACCCTATGCAGCCGCGTAGCTGGTCCATTGGGTGGTAGTACAGCGTGACGAAGACCCCATGACGTTCCCTGAACTTTGAGAGCCCTCGCTCGACGACCGCCTTATCGAACTTCGGGTTCTTCAGGTAGAGTTCTATCGCAGCTCTCGCGGCACGGACAAGCTCATTGCCATCGGCCAGGGAATAGAAGTGCATCGTAACGATTACATATCGGCTAGCATCTTTAAAATCCTTGCCGAAGAGAAACTACATGGGTGCTGCACTGGAGACTATAACAATCTACACCGATGGGGCTGCGCGCGGAAATCCAGGCGAGAGCGCTTCGGGCTTTGCAGTCTACGACGGCAGTGGCAGGCTAAGGAAGAGCCACAGTGCCTACAACGGCACTAACACGAACAACTACGCAGAGTACAGGGCTGTGATATTGGCACTGCAGTGGTGCAAAACCAACCTGAAGAGCCCAAGAAGCGTAGACATAGAAGTATATTCGGACAGCCAGCTCGTGGTGCGGCAGCTGACGGGAATGTACAAGGTCAAGGCCCCGGCGATGGCGGAGATGAACAGGGCGGTCGTCGTACTGACAGGTATTTTCAGGTCGGTCAGGTTCCGCAATGTGCCAAGAGAGCACGAAGGAATACGCTACGTCGACGCGCGCCTCAACGAGCTTCTCGACAGGAAGGAGCAAGAAAAGGGCTAAATATCTGACATTGGTATTTTATCTGGGCCGATCGGCCAACTGCGTTGTGATTGAGATGGCGGAGAGCAGCAGTACCGGCGTGCCTGATATGAACCAGCAGGCCAAGGAGCACTGGAAGAAGGGCAATGCCTTCTTCGAGGCCAGCAAGTTCGACGACGCCGTGAAAGAGTTCACCGAAGCGGTGACAGTAAATCCCAGCTATGCCGATGCTTATTTCAACCGTGCGCTGACCAACCGTATACTGCACAACTATGACGGAGCGAAACATGACCTGGAGAAGGTCATGGAGCTGCAGCCGCAGAGCGCCGACGCGCCGCTCCTATTCGGGGATATCTCCGAGACGAGCAACGACCTTATAGGCGCGCGATACTGGTACGAGAAGTCCCTTTCAATAAATCCTGATTACGCTGAGGCAAAGAACAGGCTGGAGCACATAGACTCGCTTATACACATAGACAGCGGGAAGCAGCTCGAGCAGCAGCTGCCGGTATCGGCCAAGCAGAAGGATGTGGTGCAGGAGGACCGCGACGTCATAGAAGAGGGCCAGATAAAGCACATAGCCTTCTTCAAGTCCAACATAAAGTTTGACAGTGTGGTCGGTCTCGAGAAGATGAAACAGTACCTGCATGACAACGTCGTGCTGGCGATACAACAGCCAGAGCTATTCAAGAGGTACGGAAAGAAGTTAGGCGTTGGATTGCTTCTCTACGGGCCGCCAGGGAACGGCAAGACATACATAGTCAAGGCCATAGCTGGCGAGGCCAACGCCAAGTTTCACGTGGCTAGGATAAACCAGATAGTTGATATGTTCACCGGCAACACGGAGAAGAACCTGCACCAGATATTCGAGCAGGCGAGACAGAACACGCCGGCAATACTGTTCTTCGACGAGCTCGACGCCCTCGGAGTGAAGCGCGGAGGAGGAGGAGGTGAAGGAGGCGATAGCTCGGCTCTCAGGCTGGCAGTGAACCAGTTCCTTGTAGAGATGAACGGACTGGAGGAAAACCCCGAGGGCCTTTTTGTCATAGGCGCGACCAACTCGCCGTGGGACATAGACCCGGCGCTCAAGCGAAGCGGCAGGTTCGGCGACAGCGTTTACATCGCGCCGCCGAAGTATAGGGACAGAAAGAAGATGTTCGAATTTGCGACGAGGAACAAACCGAGGTCCAGACTGAACTATGGGCGTTTGGCAAGGGCCACGACCGGCTATTCGCCGGCCGATATAGACCGTATCTGCGACAAGGCAGCTATGCTACCGCTGCTCCATGAGTACTCGCGGAAGAAGAGCAGGAAGCTGACAATGACGGATATGCTCAAGGTTCTCAAGGACAAGGACAGCTCAGGCAGCTCGCTCGATGAGTGGTACCTGATGGTCAAGAAGGATGTCATAAGCAAGACGGAGACGCAGATAGTCGAGGGAAAGAAGCAGGAGATAGTCAAGGAGGGCAAGCTCGATCCGCAGGAGAAGCTCCTTTACAAGACGATGATAAAAGATATAAAGAGGAACACCAGCCCGAACAGGGTCCGCATGAAGAAGTTCGTGCGCTGGTTGGCGCTTCACGTTTTCTGAGTGTTACCATACCCAGGCATCTCTTCCATCAGCATCGATTGCGCGATGCCCTCCGATTTCTTTACGAGCCTTTCGTCCAGCGTTATCAGTGGTAGGGCCAGGCGCTTCGCACAATGAAGGTATGCAGCGTCGTAGAAGGTGATGCCGAGTTTCGTCGCAATACCGAGAATTTCCTCGGCGTCGGCAAAGGAGTCTTCGACGTCCAGCACGGCAAGTATTGTGTAGATGCTTGATAGCAGACCCACCGCCTCGTTTTCGGAGAGGCTGCGGCGCAGATGAACCTCCTTCCATATTATATTACCAAGCTCGTACTGCGCAAGCGAGATAGTATGGCCGCGGGCAAGAAGCTCTATCTTGTGCTCTTTCACCAGCCCGAATATCGCCGACGAATCAAAAAGGTACTCCACTCATCTCGCCCTATCTTCCCTCACGTCCTTCAAGATATTGGCGAGCGAGATGCGAGCCAGTGCCTTCTTGTGCTTCTCCAACTCCACCTTTACCTCTTTCAGCGCATGCTCCTTTATTTCCGTTTCAAACGCCTTACGCACCAGCTTGGAGGGGCTTATCCCGAGCTTTCTTATTTCAGCCCTCAGGCGCTTCGGTATGCGCACCGATATGGTGGTTGTATCTTGCATTACATCACGTAATACTTATTGTATTACAAAAATATTTATTTGTTTGCATGGCGCTTAACGCTGCGTTTCCACTAACTGGTTTTGCTCGGCAGAAGTACTGCAGCATAGACGTCTGGGTTCGATACCGCGCGCACCAGGATGTAGTTGTCGGATATGCTTACATTCAACTGGTCCGCTGCAGCCGATGTATGTAACGCCACGCGCCAGTTTGAGAGCGCTGGGGCGCCGCCAGAGCTTGGGAATGTCTCGTTTATTGCCTCTGCAAACGCTTCAACCGAAACCATTGCCGAGTATTCGTTTGCTTGTGATTGCACCGCTGAGGCAGAGCTGGATAACAGAAGCACTGAATGGAGCACCGCTACGGCTATCGCCACGGAAACTATTACCATGATGCCGAAAAACGCCATCTCAGCCACCACAGAGCACGTAGCAGACTTCTCTGTAAGTCAGGTTGCCGCCTATTGGGATGCAGTAGTTTATTGTGCGTTCGCATGCTTTCAGCCGCCCCGTGGCAACTGAACGGTTCCCGTATTGCAGCGACGCATACTGCAGCGAGTACACTCTTCTGAATGCATCTAGATACTGCGCCACGCACGTTTTGTCCCATGCTGCTATGCAGGAGCCAAAAGTCGCGTTTCTGTATGTCACCCCGACAATGTCGAACATCGCATTGTGCAGAACCGTTCCCTGCATTCCCTCGGATTGATGCACGTATGCTGCGTATACCACAGAAGAGACTGCGGCACTGCCGATGGAGAGTGCTATCAGCGACTCGAGTATTGCGAGTTGGGCCTTCATGTTGAGCGCCTTATGTATACGGTCGAACCTTGTGCTGATATCGATTGGTCATGAGCATCGTGTATGTATGCGGTAATGTTCGAGAACGTAAATGGGGCATATGGAGGGCACACAAAGTATATTGAGCCATTCTCGCGGGAGAGCGTGCAGTCTCCTGTTCCAGACGGCAGGGCATCGGCAAAATCAGAAGAAGCGATATTATATGACGAGATTGCCTGCTGTGCTGACGAATCGCCGCCAGGGCCGGTGTTGTTGTAGTACGCCATTGTGCTCAACAGACTGGTGTAGGCCTGCTCGTAGGTATAATAGTCGGTCTGGTTGACGAGCACTGCGTTGCCGTTGCGCAGCCGTACGACATACTGCGAGCTTGGTTGAGGTCCAGTGTATGAAACGCTTCCCGAGGCCACAGCGTTTCCGGCAATGGTGCCTGATTGTAGGTATACAGTAGAAGGCACATCCAAAGCCGTGAGATTTGAATGCAGGTTCAGGGTCTGATTTTCCATGGTTAGCGTTATATTGAACGCTTTGCCTGGATAGCTGCTTATGCCATTCACCGATGTGCCGGCGGGATTCAGGTAGACGCAGGTGGTCGATGTCATCACAGGGTTGGCACTGTAGTAGCAGCTGTCGGAGAACATCCAGTAATACCACTTTGCGTTGCCGCACTGCTGTGATATGGACAGCTGCTGGCCCTGCCAGTCCAGATAGCTGCAGTGGCTATGCTCAGTTACCGTATAGATAGGGGAGCCGTCGGTTACGTTGAACATTAGCAGCTCGCTGAGCGCCCTTATCGAGGCAGTGTAGGGGCTCGGAGCGGTGGCGTTCTGACCAGCCAATGCATATGTGGCGTATGTGCTCGCAGTGATGTTGTGCTCTGCCCCTTGCGCGCCATAGTAGGTGAGCTTTATTTCCTGCTGACCCGGTTCCATTGGCACAAACCCGAATTCGAGCACCTCCAATCCGTTTATGCTGACGTTTCTATAGTATTGCGGAGTCATTTCAGACGTGGCAGATTTCACGCCGATATACCGCAGCGATGCTCCGTCGCCTGATAACATGACCAGCATCACGTTGCTGCGGTTCACGAATGACACCGACGGCACGTCTATGTAAGGTCCGCGGTAAGTCTGCGACGGGGGAGTGATATTGGCTTGTGTCGAATTGACAGCGAGCATGGCCGAGAGAGCCGCCTTCTGCGAAGAGATGCTGTGGGCATACATGCCAAGTACCGCGATGCTAAGCCCGGCCACCGCTGCAAGCAGCAGCATAAATTCTATTGAAGATTGGAGCTCCATTTCATCCGCCTTCAGAGTGTATGATATAAATTGACCCGTCGATTACGACCAATCTGGAACCGTTGTAGGTATGGTTTGCAGCGCCAGGATAGCCTTCCGGTACTAGTTTTGTCACATCCATGCCGGTCGCCTCCAGCGCAGCTGCTGAGGCATTGCCCTCTGCCAACAGGTATGATGCGCTCTGCACGGACGCATTTGACGCTAGAGCCGAAGACACATCATGCACGTATGCGGCAAGACCTGCTTCGGCGTGGCCCATTAGGTATGCGGCTTCGGCGAGGAAAGCCATGAACAGCATCACCCCCGCAATCGTATCAAGCCACGGCAGCTGTGCTCGCGCGCTTTTCATCGGATCACCATCGATGACGGAACGTTCAGCTTAACGCTTGCGTTGATGGCGTTGCCGGAAACGGCGGCTTCGCTGTTCATTTCAGCAGTATATGCTGGTATCTGGGCCAGCATGGCGTGCACGGCCCACGCAGAGAAGAGAGCCAAGGAAAGCGCCAGAACCATCTCGACAATGAAGCCTGTTGCTATTTGTGCATGCATCAGGTCACCCAGGAGCCGCGGCAAGCGCATACATGCCATTATAAGCGTAAGACAGCGAAAGGTTCTCCGGCCCGCCGGGAAGAGCGCAGACGCTTGCGCTTATGGCAACAGGTGCGTTCAACGGCGATCCACCGATAGCGTCAACCGGCGAAGCCGATAAGCCGTCAGTACACATGCCGGCAGGCACGTACGCTGAAAATTCGGCGGCGGCGAACTGCATGTTGTAGTTTATGGAACCTGCCAGTGCGCTGTAGCGCATCGAATCGTACGAACCGCGTATAGGAGAGTAGGCGCGCATCGCCATGGGCAGCACGGCAGCCAGCGACAGCACGGCTACGGTCAAGTACAGCATGAACTCGAATGAAGTCTGCGCCCTCCGGCCCGCCATTCTCCGCATATCAATCACTTCCGCATTGTCAGGTTGCTTATCTCGTTGGCCAGCTGCGCCCCCATGCTTTGGTTCGTCGAGTTGAAGAACGCGTGCACAGCTGTGCCCTTCAGCTGCACCATCATGGCCAGCGCTATGACGATGATGATGCTCACTGCCGAGAGCATCATTATGTATTCGAGAGAACTCTGCGCGCGGGCCGCCCTTGCGAGCGCAAGGAGCGCATGTACATCCACAGGAAGCTGTATTTCCATCATTGTTTCACCTAATTATCATGCCATCACTCCGGAAAGCGCCGCGGTGCCCTTCAGCACCATTATGGCGATGCTTCCGAAAACCGCGGCGGCAGTCAGCCTGTCTTTTAGGCCTGCCCTGGCGCTGGTGCCCAGGTAGTTGGCCGCGACAGCGTAAACTGCAAATATTGCGAGCAGCTGGGCGCTTCCTGCCGGCGGAGCCCCTGCAAGTGACGAATGCGCAAAACTCATTATGTTGATGCTGACACCCGCAAACATCGGGAAGAAAACGGACGTACCAAGGCGTATTATTGAGGAGTAGTTGCCTGTGCTCCCGAGGCTCCGGAGCCTGTAGGCATCTTCCTGCGCGAAGCTCTCGCACAGCTTCGCGAGCGTGTGCCCGGAATCGCTTCCGGACTCGAGGGACGACGCTATGACGGAGAAGAGCTCCGCGAGGCGTTTCGATCCTGCTGCATCTATCGACCGGAACGCATCCGCGGTGCCGGACTGCAGATAGCGGAGCAGCGCCTCCCTCGCGGCGGCACTGAATACGAAATCGGCAGAGAGGCTGCGCCCCACAGCGTTTGCAAGCGGTACATTTCTTTGTAGATGCAGAAGGAGCGCATCAGCCATCGCCCGTGCCTCTGAGTCCACTTTCTTAGTGAGGCGCTGCGCATCATGCCGCGATACAGCCCACGCGCACCCGAACGGCGCTGCGATGATAACTGCATACGGCAGCATTCCGAAAAGGGCGAGAGCTGCCGCCAACGCAAAAGCAGTGGCTGCCAGGTATGGCAACCAGGAGGTTACCAAAGCCAAACTAGTTTTAAGCATCATCCATCCACCAGTTGCTGATTCTGTAAATGCCTGCCATCCCTACCAGCAGCGCCACCGCGAAGGTCCCGGTCGCAAACCCCTGAGAGTATGTTATTGAGTAGCCCACGAGCCCGAAGGTCATGAACGATGGCACTACTGTGCCTGTCACCATGGATATTGTGGCAGAGCGCTGCAGGCTTCCGATGCGCCGTTCCTGCTCATCCGCGTGGGTCCTTCTGTAATCATCTGTAAAGCGGTTGATTGCGGAATTGCCTTCCGCTTTGAAGGAGGATGCCAAGGCCGCAAGCGCGCGCCAGGTCTCATCTGCGCAGAGACGCCTGTTTTCCATTGCGGCGAAGGCCAATGCGTCACCGAAGGTCTCGCCGGCCCTCATCCGGGAGGTTGTCGTGGTCAGCACAGCACCTGCAACGGTGCCCTTGGGCGCTGCATTTAACGCATATTCTATCGATGCTGCAAGAGGTTTTCCGTTTCGCATCCTTGCTTCTGAAGTCTCAAACAGGTCGCACATGACAGAGAGCTCCCTGCGACCCCTTGCTTTTGACGCGTGAATTCTTCCCGCGATAACAAAAAGGAGCACCACGGAGAATGCCAGAAGGAGCTGGGAAGGCCGCAGGCCTATGTGCAGAAGCGGCAGCAACGCAAGCGAGGCTAACGGCACAGCGGCTTCAGATACGCTCTCAAAAACAACGTTCCGGTTCATGCGGGATCGCCATAGGAGCGGATATAATCGTATACGCTCAGGTCCGAATTGGACATCATAGTGATGAAGGCCAGGCGCTTCCTGAAGCTCTTCAGGGTTTCGGAGCGGCTCACAGAGTATCTTTTAGAGTACGCCTCGAACACCTTGGAATCCTTCAGCGCCTGCATGTCCACAGCGCCTTCCTCAATAATATTGCGCACCT
>DAHWAI010000003.1:0-6427 GCA_027327295.1 Microcaldota archaeon | reverse complement strand
GCCGCCTGGGCGCTCTCCTCGAGCATCTTCCTTATCTCAGATGGGCGTCCGTACAGGCTGCTTATCTTCCTGTGCTCTATGTGCTTGCACTCCGGACACATGAGCGCATCGCCATGCGGGCTGACGTCAAGTGTCGCGCCGCAGCTGTCGCACACGGCGTTGACCACTCCAGTTTCTGGCCCGCGCATGTCGAGCACGAATGCCTCGCCCTCGTCGAACAGTATCCTCGCCAGGATTATGTCGCTGAGAGAAGCTGGCCTCTCCTCCTGCTCGCGGCCCTGCGGCCTTCCCCGGTCCCTGTCGTGGCCGAAGCCAGACCTCGGCGGTGGGCCCCTATGCGCCAGCACCACCTTGCCGTCCTTTATCGCTACGTATTCCTTGTTGCCGAGCTCCATGTTGTCGATGTCGACGAAGAGCACGGCCTTCAGGTCACCGACAACGGTGCCGAGCACGAGCATGTTCCTCTTGAACTTGATTATCTCCCTGCCGACGCTCTTGACCTCTATCTTGCCCTCTTCTACCACGCGCCGTCCGGGCACGAGCGAATAGATGTTGCCCGCCTCGACGAACGTGTTCGACGACGGCAGGAACTCCTCCTCGGTGGAGAGCCTTTCGCCTGGCATCACTAGTTCCATTTCCTCATTTGACATGATATCACAGCTGTATAATGAGCACTATCACTTTGTTCTAAAGGAATATATTTGTTTCTGAGGGCTCCTATACTGCTGGTCATCATGGAGTTCGAGCCCGTGAGCATCAACGGCATGGCAATGGGCGTCAGAGTGGAGCGCGCAAGGCTCAGGAACGCGCATGCGAACGTCAGGGAAGGAAGCATAGTTATACGGCTGCCGTTTAACATGCGCGATGGAGAGGCACAGGATACCGCTGCAACGCTCTACAGGCGCATGAGGCGCGCCATGGAGAAGAACCCTAGCAGGTTCCTGGCCAGCAAGAGGCTGGAATTCCACGAAGGCAAGACTGCCGTCGGAGGCAGGAGCTTCTCCATCAAAGTGTCTTACGGGGCGAAGCGGCCTTCGGTAAGGATGAGCGGCGACGGGATAACAGCGTATCTCAGGGACGGCGATGAAGGAGCCGCACTCTCAGGGCTCGTCTCGAGGGCCATACGCAAGGCTATGCAGCCCTACGTGGCCGCAAAGGTCGAGGCCGCGAACAAGGCGCACTTCGGCTCTAAGATAAGCAAGGTGAGGCTGCGGGACAACGGCATTGTCTGGGGCTCGTGCTCGCCCAGCAACGCGATAACGATAAACCTAAAGCTTCTTTATGCGCCAGAGGCTGCGCTCGAGTATGTCATAGTCCACGAGCTGGCGCACACTGTGGTGCGCTCGCACTCGAAGCGCTTCTGGAAAGAAGTAGAGAGGGCGATGCCCTCTTACCGCGATGCAAAGCTGTGGCTAAAGGATAGCTCGCACCTCATAAGCACGTAGCTTCAGCCAAAGAGGCTTGCCAGTCCGCCTGCGGCCTCCTCTTCGCTCTTCTGCTCCTCAGCCGGCTCCTTTTTCTTGGCTTCGTGCGCCGCGGGTGCTGCAGCGGCCGGAGCGGCCGCAACCTGCACGTTCTGGGCGTTCTTTACCACATCCTTTATGTCAACGCCCTTCAGCGCCTCGACCATGGCCTTCGCGCGGGCCTCGTCAGGCGAGAAGCCTGCCGCCTTCACGACCTCGACCAAGTCCTTTTCCGTGACCTGCTTGCCAGCTGCGTCAAGAAGCAATGCCGCATATACGTATTCCATAATTTCACCTTCTTTATTAGCGTTATTTATTTTTCACCGATGGCTTTGTAGCTTTTCATCCGGAACCGGAAGCGTCCTTCAGGGCGCTGGCCTGTGCTGCCGCGTGCCCTAGCAGGTGCTCTACTATGCCGCTCTCGTACGCCTTCGACTCTATGCCGAGGGCCATCGCGCTGCGGTAGGCTTTCGTTATGAGCTTCACCACGGTGTACTGATTCACGAGCCCCAGTTCGAGGCTGATCGTCAGCGCTGCGGAGAACGCCTTGGCTATCTCGCCGGCTGTCCTCTCGCTGCTTATGTCGAGCACATCTCCCCTGAACAGAGTACCGTCCGCGAGCACTGCCGACGGCGCAATGGTGGCGTGGAATGGCAGTATATCGAGCGTGTGCAGCGCCTTCGCCACGTTCAGGCTTATGGCATCGCCCTTCTTCACGAGCACCTTGCTCTTCGATATCACGACCTTGCCCTTGTCAATCTTGACGTCTATGCCTGCGCCCTTTAGCTCGGTGACCGCCTGGCCCGGCTGCAGCGTGGTCTCACCTTCATTTATGTGTATGTCTTCTGGCGCAATCTGCTTCGGCTTCGCCGCAAGCTTTATCGTGCCCTTCGTGAAGGTAGAGTATATCTCGAACGGATTGCCGTCGCTGAGTATGATGGCTGACGTTCCAGTGAGCTCCTTCGCGAGCTCCTTCGTCTTGGCGTCGCCCTCGAGTATCCGAGTAAGGAGCGACTTCCTGCCGGTTATGAAGCGTACAGTGCCGCGCATCGAGTTCCTAGACTTCTGCAGCAGCCTGTCAGGTATGCTGTTGAGAGGCACTACACCGACGACCTTTGCGGCCCTGACGGCCTTCACGCCCTCGTTGACGATGCTCTTCTTCTGATCCTTAGTTAGCATGATAATACCTCACATCAGCTTCATCGGTGCGCTCATGGTGAGCTTGACATACACCGAGCGTATGTTCTGCCTGCCTACCTTCCTGATAAGCGACGCGACCACCTCGTCAATGTTGGCGGCGATCTGCTGCGCCTCCATCTTCTCCGTGCCCACGACGCAGTGCACCGTGGGCAGGTACTTGCCTTTGCTGCGTATGTAGATGGACTTGCTGATTGTGGCCAGAACGTTCGCCACGTCGAGGCCGACCAATGGCTTCGGCATCTTGTTCTTCGGGCCGAGGAACTGTCCGAGTGCCTTCGCGATCTGGGTCATGAGCGCAGGTTCTGCGACCAGCTCGTAGTCGAGCAGCTCCGACATGCGCGCCTTGTCGCTCGCTATTTGGCCGAGCTCGCTGCTCGGCACTACCTTGGCACCCTGCGCGGCCGCCTTTTCGGCTATGCCCTTGTTGTCCGCAAATACGAGCGCCTTGCTCTCCTTGCCGCGGCCCTCCGGAAGCATTACCTGCAGGTTGAGCCTGTTATCCTGCTTCGAGAAGTCGACGCCGCGGAAGTTGACCGCAAGCTCGACGCTCTGCGTGAACTTGCGCTTGCCTTTGTTCTCCTGGACGAATGCGTCCAGCCTGTCTAGCTGTTCCTTTTCCATTTAATCCCTCCTGCAAGTTGCAGTAATTGCGGGAAAAGCAGCAATTACATACCAGTTAAGCAGATATGTTGTCTCGCCAACATTTATAAGGTTTTTGCAATCGGGGCGCAGAGGCATGCACGCTATACCTTGGGTTACTTCCTGCTTTTTATCTTTCGAAAGCGAGAATGTGCGTAGTGATGCAATGGCTGAAAAGCTGTCAATAGTGATGTTCAGCGGCACTGCGGACAAGTTCATCCCGCTCGGGGTGCTTGCACAGGCCGCTGGAGCGATGGGGGTGCAGGTTAACGTGTTCGTCACTGGCTTCGCGCTCATGGGCTTCACGAAAAAGAAGAGCGAACTGCCTTTCCCGAGCGAGTTTACAGGCATGGCACCCGCGCTTATGGAGGGCATGAAGAAGAACAACGTTGCGCCGTGGGACAAGATGCTGGAAGAAGCCAAGAAGTTCGGCGCGAAGGTCTACGCGTGCTCGATGATGGCGGGCGTGATGGGCCTCGGGAAGAATGATTTCAATCCTCTTGTCGACGACGTAGTTGGCGCGGCCACGTTCCTCGGGAAGGCGGACGGAGGCCAGGTGCTCTTTATCTGAGGCGCTTGCATGGCGGAAGGCAACCACAAGATTATAGATTCCAGGGACACGGCGTGCCCCGGACCGATAACTGAATTGGCGCTTGCGTACAGGGACTCAAAGGTCGGCGACGTAATAGAGCTCTGGGCCACCGATCCAGGAGTCAGGGCCGATACGGCAGCCTGGGCCGAGAAGACCGGTAACAAAATATTGTCGGTGAGCGAGGCCGAAGGCAAGATAACCATCATAATAGAGATAGTCAAGAGGTAAGCTCGTGGAGAAGAAGAGACTTCTCATAGTCGGAGCGGGCGCAGCTGGAACGATACTGGCGAACAGCGTCGACCTGAAGAGGTACGACGTGACGGTGATAGATCCGTCGGAGATGCACATCTTCCAGCCCCAGTGGCTCTACGTGGCCTTCAAAGGCCAGAAGGAAATGTCAAAGAGGGAGCGCTCCCTGCTCAAGGGACGCGTGGAGCTCGTCAGGGATGCAGTAACTGACGTCGACCTTAACGCCATGAGCGTGAAGACTGCTTCAGGCAAGACTTACCAGTATGATTACATAGCGATAGCGACTGGAATTGTGGGGGCGCTCGACCGCATACCCGGGCTGGCGGCGGTAAACGCGGAGTTCGGCGATTACCATACCGGTGCAGGGCAAGCGATGAAGGTCTGGAAGCATCTCAGGAATTTCAAGGGAGGCACCATAGCGATAGGGCAGTCGTACCCGCTGTGCAAGTGCCCGCCGTCGCCGCTGGAGGGCGCCTTTTTGGCCGAGGAACTCATACGCAGGAAGGGCCTGAAGGACAAGACGCGTATAGTATTCTTCACGCCCTACCCGAGGGCGTATCCGGCCGAGGCCATAAACGAGCTGATGGAGCCGCTGCTCAAGGAGCGCAACATAGAGGTAATGACCTTCTTTGACGTCGACAAGATAGACGCAGTAGAGCACACCATATCTTCCATAGAAGGCGACACGATAAAGTATGACCTGCCGATAATAATACCTCCGTGCTCTGGCATAGGAATTAATTACTCGCCGGCTGACGTCGTCGGCAGGGACAGGCTGCTGCAGGCTGACAAGTACACGATGCACATAAAGGGCTTCAACAACGCCTTTGCGTTAGGGGACAGCGCCGCGCTCCCGACGGCAAAGTCAGGAGTCGGTGCGCACCTCGAGGCGAAGGTAGTCGCAAGCCTGCTCAACGGCCACGAAGCGAGGTTCACAGGGCGCACCAACTGCCCGTTCGACACGGGTTACGGGAGGGGCACGTTCGTGATAGGCTCTTATGATGAGCCTGTAGTAAAGTACCCGCTGTCGGAGTTCCACCTCTTCATGAAGCACATGATGGCGAAAATCTACTGGCAGAGCCTGAAGGGCATGTTCGACAAGGCCTTCGACATCTACTTTAGCGAGACCGACCCCAAGAAACTGAAACCTAAGTACGGGGTCGGGAGGAAGGAGCAGCCCAAGTAGTCGTCGCCAGCCTCGCGTTGCAGAGCGCATATGAGAGGATGCCCGTCACGGCACGAAATATGCGCAGGGTACGCAGATTACGTTCCGCGAGAAAACGTCCGTTTTGTTCTCTGCAAACAACCCAAAAGATATAAGTATCTGTAAAGCGTAACTTAATCTTCAGTATCGGTGAGAATATGCCCAGAGTGCAAAAGCAAAGCAAGACCATAGAAACATGCACAAAACCGATAGGTATAGAGGAGTTTAAGACCGAGTATAAAAAGGGCAGATATGACTTTTCAAATGTGGTGTTTGAGGAAGGTATGGACCTTAATTATATGAACCTTTGGAGCATTAACTTCAATGGCGCGAAACTTGCCGGCGCAGATCTTAAGGGCGCGAACCTTTGGTGTACGAAACTTGCAGGCGCAGATCTTAAGGGCGCGAAACTTGCCGGTGCAGATTGCAGAGGTACGAATTTTAGAGATGCAGATCTTTCGGATACGGACCTTTCGAATGCAGACTTTGAGGGTGCTGACCTGGAGGGTGCTGACCTGGAGGGCGCTAACTTTAGGAACGTGGAAAATCTGGAATTAATACAAGGCTTGGGACGCGCAATTTTTAAAAATACGAAAGTAACCCCAGAACAAGAGAGGTTTATAGTTGCTGCTCAGGAAAAAGAGGGAGTTAAACATTTTAGATTATTTAGGCAGTTTGTTGTGTTTGAAGAAAAACTCCGTAAGTGATTGCTCCTGCATTTGACATATAGGCCACTTGAAAATCCGCCGTTTTCGCGGTTGAAACATGCTCCCTGCAAAACAGAGAGGGATAAGAGTGGCAGTATTTTTGGTCTTCCCGGCTTTTTGCACTGGACACTTGCATGTGCCTAGCCTAGCAGTGCACGTCCCTTTATCCAATCTCTATCAAAGCAGGGAAACGCCTGCTGATACACTAGCCATCATCCAAGGTTCGGGTCATTTTATAGGAAAAGGTGGACTGCGTACCTCGAATTCATGCGCATGATGGCAGGCACGATGCGCTAGCTCACAAGTATTTTATTGACCGCACTTTTAAGATAGGTCTTTCCCGCCTAACCCTGACAAGTAAGACTACGCAGTT
>DAHWAI010000049.1:0-8522 GCA_027327295.1 Microcaldota archaeon | reverse complement strand
GAGCGCGTCACAGAGGAAGTGTGCAATGTTCTCAAGATAGGCTACGACACATTCTCCAGGGCAGTGTATGCAGAGCAGAACAATCTCGAGTACTTCCTGGAGCTCGACAAGAAGAGCAGGAAGCACCAAATAGACGAGATGCTCGGGCTCGACCACTTCGCGGCCGTCGAGGACAATGCGACGTCGCTGATAAACAGCATGAAGGGCATGGTGAAGGAGGACGAGCAGATGCTCGAAAACATGAGCGTCCCTGCTATAAAGGAAAAGGTGGCAGAGCTAGAGAAGGAATTCGAGAAAATCTCGAAGGAGGGCGCAGAGGCGAAGGCTGAGGAAAGCGCACTGAAGGAGCAATCCGCCAAGACGAAGGAGGAGCTCGAAAGGCTCAAGCGCGAGAACGCGAAGAAGGTGGAGCTCAGGACGAAGATAGAGGGGCTGCGCAGCAGGTCCGCGACCATCAAGGCTGAGATGGAGAAGCTCAAGGCCATGAAGATTGATGGGGAAGCGCTCCGAAAGGAGCGCGAGAAGGCGCTAGCAGAAGACAAACTTGCAACAGAGGAGGTTGACAAGGCAAAGAGGGAGTGGTCCGCCGCACAGAAGGCTGTGGCCGAAACTGGTTCTTTCATTATAGAGGCAGAAAAGAAGGCCAGGGTCCGCGACGCGCTTATTGAGAAAACAAAGGGCAAGGAAGATAAGGCACTCGCAGCCTCGCTGGAGAAGGAGAAGATCGGGCTGCAGAAGCTCGCCGGAGAGATAGCGGCCAGCAGGAGCAGGCACGACGAGGTCAACGAATGGCTCAAGGAACTAGGCAAGCATGTCGGTGGCAAGTGTCCCGTGTGCGAAAGGGAGCTTGAGCCTGAGCTGCGCAAGAAGCTCCTTGCCAGCAAGGAGGCGCTGCTGCGCGACCTCGGCGCCGGCATAGAGTCGAGCTCGAAGATGGCAAAGGAGAAGGAGAGGCTCATCACAGAGCTTGACAAGCAGGTGCAGGAGCTGCAGTTCGCGCTCGACAAGCTTAAAGATTACAAGGGCCTCGATGAGGAACTGGAGAAAGCCAAGGAGAAGCTCACGAAAGGAAAGGAGGAGTTGAAGGAGAAGGAGGCAGTGCTCGGGAGGATGGACAAGAATGCAGAAGCGCGAAAGAACGCGCTGCGCGACCTGAAGAGCAGGGAGGAGGCGCTGGAGCGCCTGAAAGGCCACGAAATGGAGAAGGCGCGGGCAGATTCTGAGCTTGAGAAGGCAGCGGTGGAGCTCGAGAGCATAAAGGTCGACGACAAGCAGCTTGACGCGCTACAGGGTTCGTTCACTGAACAGTCAGCGAAGCTCAGCGGCGCCAGGGAAAGGCACGCGAGCATGGAGCTCCACGCTAGGAGCGTGAAGGCGCAGCTCGAAGAGCGCAGGAAGGAGCTGGAGACGTACACAGGAATGGAGAGGCGCATAGAGCTGCGCAGGGAGCGCGTCAAGAATATGAACAAGTTTAAGGAGGCGATAGTTTCGACTGAGACAATGCTGAGGGCACGCCTCGTCACTTCGATAAACGAGCTCATGCAGGGGCTGTGGCCGTCACTCTACCCGTATGGCGACTATGCCGGCATAATGCTCAACGCCGAAAACGGAGACTATGAGCTCGTAGCCGACGTCGGCACAGACGGCACCAGCGAGTGGGCGCCTGTTAACTCGGTCGCGAGCGGGGGGGAGCGGAGCGTTGCCTGCCTTACGCTGCGCATAGCGATGGCGATGGTGATAGTGCCGAACCTGCGCTGGCTAATACTTGACGAGCCGACGCATAACATAGACAGCGCAGGAATAGGCAAGCTCATCGACGTCTTCGGGAGCTCACTTCCGGATATAGTCGAGCAGATATTCATAATCACGCACGACGAGAGCCTCAAGCAGATAAGCAACGCACGCATATTCGTATTGGACCGCGACAAGGCGGCGAACGGCCCGACGGTAATCGGAAGCGCATAGGAACAGGCGGCAATATTTTATTAACGGTTGACGATTATTAATCTGTGATTCGCATGGCTGAAGGGGAAAAGATAGAATTCGTGAACGGGAAGTGGCAGGTGCCGGACAATCCTATAATATTATATGCGCAGGGCGACGGCATAGGGCCGGAGGTGACGGCTGCCGCGTTGGCCGTTGCCGACGCTGCCATAAGCAAGGCCTACGGAGGCTCGAAAAGCATAGTGTGGACGGAGGTGCTCGCCGGCGACGCGGCGCAGGAGAGGTACGGCGACAGATTACCTGAGGAGACAAGGAAGCTCCTCGAAGAGTACAGGCTGCTTCTTAAGGGGCCGCTCACGACTCCTGTAGGCGGCGGCTTCAGATCAATAAACGTGACGATACGCATGCTTCTCGACCTCTACGCCAATATAAGGCCGGTCAGGTACATACCAGGCCTGGACAGCCCGCTCAGGAAGCCGGACAGCGTAGACATGATTATATTCAGGGAGAATACCGACGACATCTACACAGGGATAGAATGGAAATATGACAGCCAGGAGGCACAGAAGGTGCGCGACTTCATGAAGAGCAGCATGAACGTGAGTATAGATGCGGACGCAGGCATTGGGCTCAAACCCATAGGCAAGGGCAAGACGCAGCGCATAACGCGCATGGCGCTCAAGTACGCCATAGACAACAAGCGCAGGTCAGTCACGATAATGCACAAGGGCAACATAATGAAGTACACAGAGGGTGCGTTCAGGGAGTGGGCCTACGAGACTGCTGCTAATGAATTCCCAGACAGCGTCGTCACGGAGGCCGACGTGATGTCGAAGTACAAAGGTTCAGTGCCGGAGGGCAAGCTGCTGCTCAACGACCGCATAGCGGACAACATGTTCCAGCAGGTGATAGCGAAGCCAGAGCTGTACGACGTAATACTGGCACCGAACCTCAACGGCGACTATATATCTGACGCGTGCGGCGCACTCATCGGCGACATAGGGGTTCTCGGAAGCGCCAACGTGGGAGACACCGGCGGCATGTTCGAGGCAGTTCACGGCACCGCGCCCAAGTACGCAGGCAAGAACGTCGCGAACCCGATGGGCATGATAAAGGCAGCAGAGCTCATGCTGACCTTCATGGGATGGAAGGAGGCTGCAGACCTCATAGACAAGGCATTCGCGAAGGCGATGCAGGACAAGAGGGTGACGCAGGACATAGCCAGGCTCATGGGGACCGAGCCCCTGGGCACGAAGGAGTTCTCCGATGCGCTCGTTGGCTATATAGAGGCCTAGCTTACTGCTTCGCGGCCTTCAGGACGTACTGGAGGAACACTTCCTCCGGCTGCGCGCCCTCGAACGACAGCGTGTCGTTTATGACTACCTTTGGCACGCCCATCACGTCGTATTTCTGCGCGAGCTCCATGAACTCGCTTGCTTCTATCATGCTGCCCTTAATCATGCTGTTCTCCATAGCGAACTGGTGCGCGGTGCGCACCGCCTGCGGGCAGTACGGGCACGTCGGCGTCACGAAGACCTTTATCTCGACTGGCGTCTTCACCTCCTTGAGGCGTTCCTTGGTATTGGGCTGCAGCCTCGTTTCACCCTTGGACGCATCGATTATGTCCTCCAGCAAAGAAGAAAATTCATAGCCCGCTGGTATGCCGTAGTACACCACGTTGTAGAGCTTCTTGCCTCCGATGACTATGGCCGGCGTCCTGTCTATGCCGAGGAACTTGGCTTCCTTCGCTGAATCGTTGACGTTGTACTGCTTGACCTTTATCTTGGGATTAAGCGAAGCCACTTCCTTCACCAGCTCAAGCGTCTGGACGCAGTACTGGCACGCTTCCGGGCTGTCGTAGAAGAACATCACGTTGACCTCGTCCTCGAGGCTCTTCCCGAAGAGCTCGGCCACGGCCTTCCTGTCCGCGTCTTTGAGCATTGCCATTGGAATCACTTCACACAGGCGATTTGCCGCTTCAGGTCTATATACTTTGATGTCAGGATTACAGCCGTGTCAGGCCGAATCCGTGGTCCTGGCGCTCCTCCCTGTCCTTCCTGGAGAACATCTCGGGGCTATTCACCCCGGCGAATATTGCTATGACCTCGACCTTGCCGTTGTAGGCAGGGTCTATCCTGGCTCCCCAGACTATGTTGGCCGTGCCCTTCATCTGGTCAGTGAGCTTCCTGCCTATCTCGTTGGCATCGCCAAGCGTCAGGTCCTCACCGCCGGTTATGTGTATCAGCGCACTGGTCGCACCCTCATAATCGACGTCAAGCAGCTTGTTCTTGAGCGTGTCCTCCACGACCTCGTCGATCCTGTTTTGACCCTTCCCCTCGCCGATGCTTATCATGGCCAATCCGCCGCCGGAAAGTATGTTCTTGACATCCGCGAAGTCAAGGTTTATGAAGCTCGGCATGTTCACTGTCTCGGTTATACCGCGCACTGCTCTCGACGTTACCTCGTCCGCAACGCGGAACGCCTGCTCAAGCGCGAGGTTCGGGTATAGCTCCACCAGCCTCTGGTTGTCTATAACTATGAGCGTGTCGACGTTCTTGCGCATCTCCTCTAGGCCCTTCTGCGCAACCTGCAGGCGCACGCGCTCAAGCCTGAACGGGAATGTGACGATACCTATGACGATGGCGCCGTTGCGCTTCGCCACCTCTGCCGCGACCGGTGCTGCGCCCGTACCTGTTCCCCCTCCCATGCCTGCCGCAACGAAAACGAGGTTGTAGTTTGAGAGAGCGCTCTCTAGGTCGGACCTCGAGTACTGCGCTGCTTTCTCGCCTATATCAGGGAAGCCGCCGGCGCCGAGACCCCTGGTCAGGGGTCCGCCTATTAGCACGCGCCTTATCTGCGAGTCCAGGCTGTTTATGTGGTTGGCATCGGTATTGATTGCTATGAGCGACGCTCCGTGTATGCCCTGCCTTGATATGCGCTGGATGGTGTTGCTGCCTCCGCCACCAACGCCGCAGACCGCTATCTTTGCCTTGAAAAAGCCCTCGTCTTCATTAGACTCGAGTGCGCTATCGATAAGCTCCATTGTTCCACCTAGTCTACTGATGAGCGCAAATATAAAATAGTATAGCAGGCAAGGAACTGCGTCGATGGTTTCGATGTATAGCATCATAACTGTCGCGGCAGTTGCGGTCATGCTCCTCTGGAGCATGAAGGACGGTCCCATCAGGATACTTGTGACGTGGCTTGAAGTGAGGCATGTGGCATTGCTCGTGGCGATAAGCAGGCTGGCCGTGGCAGGAGGCGCCGCGCTCGCGCTGCTATAAACGTTTTTATAGCTTGTTGTGCATAACCTATTCTGTAAGCTCTTTGTAGCGCCGCATGCGGCGCAACGAGTATAACCGAGTGTTTATAATGGCAAGGCTCAGGCCCGCAAGGACCTTCAGGTACATACATTCACAAGCGTGGGCGCGCTATTCGCAGAAGAAGCCCAAGAAGAACTACATACGCGCGCTCCCGCACACAAGCCTGCTCATATTCAAGATGGGCACGCCCAGCGAAGGCTATGACACGACGGTAACGCTCAACACAGAGCAGGACGTGCAGGTCAGGTCCAACGCGCTCGAGGCGGCACGCCAGCAGGTGCACAAATATCTCGAGGGTGCGATACCGCTGGGGTACGAGTTCCGCGTGCTGGTCTACCCCCACCAGGTAATACGCGAACACAAGATGGCTACAGGTGCGGGCGCGGACCGTATCTCGCAGGGAATGAACAACGCCTTCGGCAAACCTACTGGCGTCGCGGCGAGGCTCAGGAACGGCCAGGCAGTGTTCATGATAAAGACCTCGAAGAAGAATATAAACCACGCCAAGGAAGCTTTCAGGAAGGCCTCCGGAAAGCTTTCAGGAAACTACAGGACCAAGGTAGCATAGCTTTTTCTATCTGGACGTGCTGATCCTTTCCTGTCACGCACGCAAGAGGTGCATCAATGCGCGTACTGTTGCAGTTCCCCGAAGGGCTCAAGCAGAAGGCACTGGAGCACGCGAAGCGCTTGGAAAGTCAGGGCGACGAGGTATTCGTGTCGGCTTCGCCGACCTTCGGAGCCTGCGACCTTGCTCTTGATGAGGCAAGAGCCATAGGTGCCGGCAAACTTGTGCACTTCGGGCATGCAGAGTTCCACCACGTAGACTTCAACGTCGAGTACGTCGAGTACCAGGTCGACGCACCCCTTGCTATCCTTGAGAGGTCACTGGAGCTGCTCAAGGGCTTCGGCACGATAGGCCTTGTCACCACCATACAGCATGTCCACCAACTGGACCTGATAAGGGAGTTTTATGAGCGCAGCGGCAAGAAGGTGCTTATAGGCAGGCCTTACGGCTTCGCGAAGAGGCCGGGCCAGATCCTCGGATGCGACGTGGGCAGCGCGGCGAGCATAGACAGGCAGGTCGACGCGCACGTCTACTTCGGCGGCGGTATCTTCCATCCGTTGGGAGCGCTGCTGGCGACGACCAAGCCCTTCCTGGCCATAGAGCCGTTCGAGAACAAGGTGGAGTTCATCGATTCGATGCGGGAGAAGCACGCGAGGAGGAGCAAGGGCAAGGTGCTCTCGGCGCTTGACGCGAAAAACTTCGGCATCATGCTAACCACGAAGAACGGCCAGCACAACGCGCAGCTGGCCGGCCTCCTGAAGAGAAAGATAGAGGAGAGAGGCCTCGCGGCAGCGATCCTGACATCCAACACCTTCGACTTCGACTCCCTGAACAACATGTTGGAGTTCGACGCGTTCGTGAATACAGCGTGCCCGAGGCTCGCGGTCGACGACCCTGACAGGCTCAACAGGCCGCTGCTCAGTGCCAACGAGCTCATGGACGTGCTGAGGATGAAGGAAGAGCTCGCAGGCATGAGGAAGGGCAGTAGCTAGAGCTCACGCAGGAACCAATCCTTAAATGAAAAAAGAAAAAGAAAGAAGAAGCCGAGCGATTAGCTCGACTTCAGGGTCATAGTAGCTACCTGCGATAGCAGCACATCGCTGCTCGTCGAGGCAGTCTGGAACGCAACCCACACTGAACCGCTGTACGATGTTCCAGCTGTAGTTACGAATGTTGTGCCGCACGTTGTGCTGGATCCTCCAGGCGCTGGTGCGTTAGCAGTTACTGTAGTAGTCTGGCCGCTTGCAAGACCGCCACTAACAACGTCGAAGCAACCGCTCGCAGCCGGCATCGTCGAGTACGTTGGGGCAGCAGAACCTGACGCTATGAAGAACACATCAGCGCTGGTCCACGACGTGCCTGTGCTCTGGCCGAAGGTGAACGTCAGGCTACCAGCATGCAGCAGTGGAGACTGGCAGAGGTATCCGGAGCTTGCTACGCAAGTAGTGCCCAGGAACGAGCTGCTGCTAAATACTCCCAGTGAGAATAGTGCCGCCAGCACTATCGCGATTATTAGTATGGCCCACCCGTATGTCATCAGGTACTCCATAGCGCTCTGCGCTTTTTTGTATGCTTTTCCCATCAAGATCTACCCTTGACTTCAGAGATTTAAGGAAGGGCTGGATATAAAAGCTTTTTGATTTTGAAATTTTTGTTTTGTATAATTGCGTCTGTGCTGCCGCGCGCAGGGTTTAGTCCCTCGAACAGATGGGACGGGCAAACGCTTAATAATCTGGTCGGGTTCATTAGAGTTTGTAAAAAAGCATTGGGTGGAATAATGGACTCAAGCGAGGAGATGGATTTCAAGAGCGCGCTAAAGCACGTCGACGCCAAGGGCACGAAGTTCGTGTGGCTCGGCATCGAGCCGAAGGAGCGCATAGGCGAGCTGCTTGAGATCGAGAAAGACAAGATTATGAGCATAGATCCAGAGCAGCTGCTTTACATGGACGAGAAGGAGATAGCAAAGCTCGAGAACCATGTCTTCCTGTGCTATCACGGCAACACGTCGGGCTTCGTGGCCAGGCACCTGAAGAAGGCGCACGGGCTCAGCAGTTACCATGTCAAGGGCGGCACTGCTGGCGTGGTCGGAGACATACTCTGATTTCCGAACCCTGATTCTGCTTGCTGTAGAACACCATGGGCCTGCGGAGAGTCGAACTCCGGTCTCTAGCGTGTAAGGCTGGCATCTTGACCGTTGGACTACGGGCCCGTTGGCTTGCTACTTCTTCCTCGCATTGATCCTGCAGAAAGCATCTATCTTATCCATTGCATACTCTAATATTTCTTTTGGCGGCAGCGATACGATGCGTATATGCGATGGCGCGCCGAAGCCCGAGCCCCTGGTCAGGTGCACTCCGGTGCTCTTCAGCAGCCTGTCAACGAACTCTCTGTCGTTCTTAAGCTTGAGCGCCTTGAAGTCCACTTTTGGGAGGATGTAGAATGCGCCGTTCGGCCTGACCGCGCTCAGATACGGATTCTCGTTTATGCGCTTCGTGGCGTAGTTGACGCTGCGCTCTATCGAGCCCACCATCTTCTTCAACGTCCTTTCGTGCTCCTTTACGTTGTTCATTGCCTCTGCTACGGCGTACTGAGCTGGCGTGTTGACCGATAGTCTCATGCGGGCCATGTCCGCGAGCTTCGCCTTCAGCTGCCTCGACATCGCGTCGTGCTCCGGCACCAGCGCATATCCG
>DAHWAI010000042.1:0-2181 GCA_027327295.1 Microcaldota archaeon | reverse complement strand
CCAGAGCAGATGCTCTCGCAGCCTGGGTGAATGGATGGGACTAAGGAGCGCCGATGCGACCACGATTGTACGCACTCTTCTAGTGGTGCTGCTAGCCTATATGGTCATAGTAAAGTTCAACGTCATCGTTGACATCGCACTCTTCGCCCTTATCATCGTGATGGACGCCCTGGATGGCTTCTTCGCTGTTCGGGAGGAGAGCAGGGGCGCCATAGGCTTTGCATACTACCTACGCGCGGCCTTGGGCAACGCCAAGGCCCACGCAAAGGTGAAGAAAGTTAAGCTTGCGCTCTCGAAGAGCGCACCCCACGGCGCGCGGTTCGACGTTGCGGGCGACCGCATAGTGGAGTACGTGCCATGGATAGTATTCACGTACCTGCACGTGCTGCCGCTGTTCCTGATATTCATAGTAGTGATAAGGCACTCATTTGCAGACGCGCTCCTCGGGTCCAGGGGAACGTCGTCTAAGATGAAATCTGCCTTCGCGAAGGCCGTCTACGCTTCGAACGCCTCGCGCTTCGGCATAAACGCGCTGAAGTTCATAACCTTCTCATACCTGATGCTGGTCTACGTGCTCGCGTACCCATCATGGGTAGGGCTCCTCCTCGCCGCGCTGCTCGTCGTGTATATACTGGCAAGGGGTGCGGCTGAGATATACGAAGCGCTCTCATAGCTCCGTAGCTCCATAAAAAGCCCGACCACAGGTTTTAAAGCCATGCTATCATCATTAACCGCGATACTATGGAGGACAACAAGGTGACCGGCTACACGTTCGTGATACTCGGAGTTGCTGTGCTTCTCTTCGACGCTTACCTGGCGTACACGTTCTACGGCGCCGACGTCTCGCACGCATACACTGTGACGGGCCAGCAGGCGGTGCCCAGCTCGCTGCCTCCCGGAATACTGGGTATATTCTTCACTAACTCGATGCAAAGCTTCCTCTACCTGCTGATAGCGGTGTTCATACTGCTGGTCATAGCCAGCATAGGAGGCAGGCTGGTTGAGTACGGCAAGTCGTTCCTTAACCTATACGGCAGAGGCACGGAGGCGGAAGCGACGGAGGAGTCGAAGGCGCGCAAGGAGGTAGCGCGTGCGAAGTTCTGACTGCCTAAATCAGCAAGCCATAAAAACAGAGCGCAATAATGTATCTTGGAAGAGGTAGTTGAATGCTTGGGATTGACGAGCTGAAGCAGGCCTGGAACGTAATGATACATCCGGGCAGCATCAACAAGACTATGGACATAGGGGACGTGTTCGCGTTCTACTACAAGATGGCTATAATACCGACTATAGCAGCGGTGATAATCGCTGCGATATTCGGTATTGCGGTCGGCAGCCTCGGCTTCTCGCTCGTCGGCCGCCTGCTGCCGGGAATCGGCGCAGCTACAGTAATAATCACGTCGCTCATAGCCGCCGGAATAGCATTGCTGTACATGCTTGTCCTGATTCCGCTCAACATACTGTTCAATGCAGCAATCTACCAGCTGTTCGCCAAGAAGCTCTTCAGCATCTGGGGCAAGCCCTACAAATACACGCTGACGGCCGTGTTGTACGGCACCTTCCCTCCTATAATGTTCATCTGGCTGGCGTTCATACCTATAGTCGGCAGCTTCACAGCTATAATATTCGCAATTTGGGGCTTCGTAGTGTTGATCATATCGATGGCCAGGCAGCAGAAGATAAGCGGCGCCAGGGCCTTCGGCGGCATGCTGCTGAGTGCGGTGATAGTCAGCATAATAGCATTTGTCATAACGCTCGCCGTTACGCTCACGTTCGTCTCCGCAGGGTTACTTGCACCACACAGCAACCTTGGCACCTACTGCGTAGCAAACCAGGGTTACCTCTGCAGCACCCCAGTTTACAGCAACGGCAACCTGTCAGTGACGCTCGGTCAGGACACGGGCGCAAGCTGGGCCTCGGCCTCGTTCGCCTTCGTGCCGACCGGTTATTCCGTCAACACCAGCACATTCTATATAGTGCCAGGGGGTATGCAGTCCGGCACTGCTCAGGCCATGGGCCTGCCGATACCTTCGTCGGCCATACCGAGCCACGGGAATATAATCGGCACGATATACGCTAGGTACACGCTCACCACCAGCCAGGCTGTGCCTACGATAGCGCAAGTAGCAACCGTTGCGGTCTACAAGGTCTGATGTCTGGTTCGTGACTGGGCGCATGCGC
>DAHWAI010000030.1:0-3122 GCA_027327295.1 Microcaldota archaeon | reverse complement strand
AGGCTGTTCTGGCCGTCGGTTTCCTTCGTGTGCGTATGGAGGTCGCCCTTCAGGTCCTTGAGCTCCACGAGCTTTGGCACCTTGTGGGCCTGCGCCAGTTTTATCTCGCCGCGGTCCTCGCGCATCTCCGGCGGCATCCACTGCATTCCGAGCTTGCCGTAGATATCTGGTTCATCCTTGCCGGAGACGAGTATGTCCTTCCCGTCGAACAGCCCGTACTCGTTGAGCTTATAGCCCTTAGCCATGGCTATCTTGCGCACTGCTATGTTGTGGGCCTTGCTGCCCGTGAAGTATTGCACCGCTGCACCGAAGCTGTCTGGGCTGATGACGCGAAGGTCGCATGTTATGCCGAGGCCGAGCTGCACGGTCGTCTTGGTCGGCCCTTTGATGATGGTGCACTCCACGCCCTCCATCTTCTCGAACATGTCCATCACCTTCGGACCGTCGTCCGCCAGCACCAATATGTCGAGGTCGCCGACGGTCTCGCGCATGCGGCGCGCCGAACCCGCTATGAGGGCTTTCTTCACGAGGGTGCATTTCGAGAGCTCGGCAATCATCGCCTCGGCCTCGGGCAGCACAGCGCCGAGAAGCATGCGCCCACCTGCGCTCTCGGCTATGGAGAGATTCTTGGCGAGCGCCTCCTCGCTCCTCTCGCCGAATCCATCGAGCTCGCGTACCTTGTGCGCAGAGACCGCCTTGCGAAGGCCGTCGATGTTCCTGACTCCGAGTTTCCTGTACAGAATAACGCACTTCTTGGCGCCGATGCCCTGCACTTTCATGAGCGCCGTAAAGTCTATAGGGTACTTCTTCTTCAGCATATCATACTTCCTTATGCGACCGGTCTTCAGGTACTCTTCTATGTGGCCGGCTATACCCTTGCCAATACCAGGTATTTCCATCAGCGCTTCCACACCGCCGCGGGCGTATATGGCTGCAACGTCCTCCTGAAGACCTGCGATGTTCAGCGCAGCAGTCTGGTACGCCCGCACCTCGAAGCGCGAGGTCGCGGTGCCTTCGACGCTCAGCATCGCAGCTATCTCGTTAAATATCTCTGCTATCTCCCTGTTCTTCATCCGCAATACCCTGTTACGGCTCCTACCTAGCTATGGAGCAAGGAACCCTTTTATCCTTTGGCATGGAAGTATTGTATTGGCATCAACATGGACGGGAAAGGGGCCGAAGACGCGAGGCTCGAGGGCCTCAACCAGCTCTACCTTGCTATAATACAGCGCTACAAGGAATACATAGAGGATGAGGAGAGCCTTTCTGTTGCAGAACTGCCGACGCTCGTCACCCCCGAAAGCGAGAAGGTGGCAGACAAGGCGGCCGAGATAATGGGTGACTTCGACCACTACTCGTATGAAGTCGATTTCTACGAGGCCAGCATTAAGGCTCTCGAGTTCGTCAAGGACAGCATAAAGGATGCAGTGCTGCCGCTGCAGTTCTGGCTCACGCCCACGGACACGCTGACTTTCAGGATGGGCGACTCCGTCGACAAGTGCATGCTGCTGTGCAGCCTGCTGATCAAGATGGGAAACCCTTCAGCGAAGGTGCTCATGAAGATGTATGACAGCACCAGGACCGTCTTCACCTACTACGAGCACTCCGGCAGGGTGTACCTGCTGGACCTGAAAGATAGCGTGAAGGAGTTCGAGTCCCGCGAGCAGCTGCTGGGGTCTCTCTCGATAAACGAGGACGTCACCGCCTACGAGTTCAACGACAAGATGTACGTTGACATAGCGTGAGGTCAGGCCCTCCTGCGCACGGCCTTGAGCCTCTTCCTGTGCGGCTTCCTGATGCGCTTGAGCTTCTGCTTCTTCCTGTACGCCTTCCCGACGTTGCGGTTCGTCTCAGCTGCCTTTTTATTCATGAGCATTACCACACAGAATAAGTCAGCGCACTTTTATTAGCGTTTCGCTCTGCTCCTCGGCGCAGACAGGCAGCGTTATCTCCAGCACACCGTTGTTGTGGCGCGCCGAAGCACCCTTTGGGTCTATGTTGTGTCTCAGCCTCACTTCCCTGTCGTAGATGCCGCGCGTCGTCAGGGCATGCACCTTGACTCCGCACGCTCCGGCCGTGACCGTTATGTTCTCGCTTAACGCACCACGAAGCTCTACCGCGACCGTTGCCTGGCGATCGTTTTCCACAACATCGACGAGTGGTTCCCTCTCCACAGAGCGCCTCGGAATGGCCTGGGGCATGTGGGTGGGAGTGTAATGCTGCGGCTGCGGCCCGGCAGATGGAGTGGCGCTGATGTTCTCGACAATTGCGTTGCCGTTCTCTATCCTGACCTTGAACGCGAGAACCAGAGGCACGTTGAAGCTCTTGAGCTCCGGAAACTCCTTGGAAACGCCGTTGAGCAGGTTGTTGAAAAGCGCGTTGAGGTCTGGAGATGCGTCTAGGTTTATGTTTATGTCGCCGGACGGCTTCTTTCTTGGCACAGAATCCACCTCATATGCTTTTGTGCCCCGCCTATAAATACCATGCAGGTTTTTTTAGGTAAACGAATCGCCATTTTTGGCCTGCGCTTACCTTACCCAAGCAGATATGCCAGACTGGCGCGACGAGCCCTGCCGCTTGGCCAGCATCTCGGCGTACTTCGTCACCCTGTCAGTGCTGAACCCGTGCTCGTCGCACATGAAGTGCACCGTGCCCTCCACGTCGGCCCTTGATGACAGCGCGTTGGTCATGTATGTGCTGTCTATATCCAGTACTTCAGGCCGCGTGAAAAGGTTCTCGACCTCGGTCACGTCCAGCTCGAACTCGGCGTTGTATCGGTCCTTCACTAACTTTTTTATATCATCGATGCTCTCCGCGGCCTTCACGATCTTTAGCGCGGTCTTCGGGCCAACCCCCTTGATGCCCTCGTTGAAGTCAGTGCCGAGGAGTATGCCGACCCATATCAGCTGCTGCCTCGTTATGCCGAGGCTGGAGAGAGTCTCCTCGAGGTTCATGAGCTCTGGTTCCACGTTCACGTAGATGTTTTTCTTGGGCAGCTTGCGCCTGCCGGACAGCGTGAGGTTCCTGATGACGTTCTTCGAGCCGAAGAGCAGCGTGTCATAGTCCTGGCTCGCGGCCGCGTACGCAAGCCCCTGCGCGCACATGTAGCTGGCCTGGGCCTC
>DAHWAI010000008.1:0-15953 GCA_027327295.1 Microcaldota archaeon | reverse complement strand
CACCTGGTCCTCCAGCGTGCGTATCAGCTCGAGGCCTGTCTTGTCGCCGACGTGGCAGAGGCGCCTGTAGGTGTGGCCGCCGAATGCGCGCTGCATTATGCGGCCGTCGTCCGTGCGGTCGAAGATCGCGCCATAGCGCTCCAGCTCGTAGACGCGCTCTGGTGCCTCCTTGGCGAGCATCTCCGCCATGCGCCAGTCCGAGAGGTACGCACCCTCCACTATGGTGTCGGCGAAGTGCACTTCCCAGTTGTCCTTCGCGTCGACATCCGCAATGGAAGCCGCTATGCCCCCTTCAGCCATTACTGTGTGGGCCTTTCCCAGCAACGACTTCGTGGTGACTATGACACGCGCTCCCCTCTCCCCTGCAGCTATCGCGGCGCGCATGCCCGCTCCGCCTGCACCTATTATCAGGATGTCCGTCTCGACGCTCCTGTAATCAGCAACCATGACCCAACCACTCGCCTCATTCTCACGCAACGTATATATTTTTATAGTGAAAGTGCCATCCCTCTGTGTTGCATCGCAACGCCGGGGGTTGGATGGGGTACAGGACAGAACACGACGTGCTGGGCGCGGTCAGGATAGACTCACGCATGTACTACGGCTCCGAGACAGAACGCGCCAGAAAGAATTTTCCTGTTTCCGGGATTGTGATGTACGGCGACTTCATACGCTCGTACGCGGCGCTGAAGAAGGCAGCTGCGCTAGCCAATATAAAGCTTGGGAAGCTCGACAGAGAGAAGGGCATGGCCATAGCAAAAGCAAGCACGGAGGTGATGGCCGGCAAATACTGCGACCAGTTCGTGGTCGATGTCTTCCAGGCGGGAGCAGGCACCAGCACCAACATGAACCTCAACGAGGTCATTGCAAACGTAGCCATAGAGTCGCTCCACGGCAGGAAGGGCAACTACAGGCTCGTGCACCCTAACGACCACGTCAACATGAGCCAGTCCACGAACGACACTTATCACTGCGCGATGCGCATCGCATCATACAAGGGCATCACGGGCAAGCTGCTGCCGGAGCTGAAGATGCTCCAGCGCTCCCTGCACGGCAAGATTACTGCCTTCTCGGAAGTTACCAAGATAGGGAGGACGCACCTGCAGGATGCCGTGCCCATGACATTGGGCGAGGAGTTCTCCGGTTACGAGGGCATAGTAATGCATTCGATAAAGGAGCTGGAACATGCCGCGGACGCCCTCCTGGAGCTGCCCATCGGCGGCACCGCGCTGGGAACAGGCATCAATGCGCCGAAGGGCTACGCCAGCGAAGCCATAAGGCAGCTCAACGCCATAACGCGCGCTAGGTTCAGGCAATCTGATTATATCTTCGCCGACATGCAGAGCGAGAATGCGGAGCTCGTGGCTAGCAATGCGCTGAAGGACCTGGCCATCGGCCTGGGCAAGATAGCGAACGACATGAGGCTCCTGGGCTCAGGGCCAAGGGCCGGCATGGCCGACATAACGCTGCCGGCTGTACAGCCAGGATCGTCCATTATGCCTGGCAAGATAAACCCCAGCATGGCCGAGATGCTGAACATGGTCTGCTTCCAAGTAATGGGCAACTCGCATGCGATAGACGAGGCGGCAAACGCGGGCCAGCTAGAGCTGAACGTCTTCATGCCTCTAATAGCTTTCAACTTGATGTTCTCGCTGCGCATACTGCCGAACGCGGTGCACGCCTTCAACGACAGGCTGGTAAAGGGCGTGAAGGCAAACGCGAAGGAGCTCGACCGGCATCTGGAGATGAACATTTCGCTCGCAACTGCGCTGAGCCCTTACATAGGCTACGCGAAGGCCGCGCAGGTGGCACGCATCGCGTACAAGGAGGGGAAGAGTGTGAAGCAGGTGTGCATCGAGAAGCACATCATGGGCCGTAAGGAGCTCGACCGGATACTGGACTCGAAGAGGCTCGTCTGAGTATTGATGTTTTGTTGTTCGATGTGATATAATGGTGGACAAGGACGTAGCCCTGGCAGCGCATGAGAGAGCCAAGGGCAAGATAGAGATGATACCGAAGGTAAGGATATCCAGCAACGAGGATCTCGCACTGTACTACACTCCGGGAGTCGCATATGTCGCCACCGCAATCAATGAGGACAAGCTCAACGCCGTCAAGTACACGTCGAAGGCAAATACTATAGCGGTGGTGTCTGACGGCACGCGGCTGCTTGGCCTGGGCAAGATGGGGCCCGAGGCGGCGCTGCCAGTGATGGAGACGAAGGCCCTACTTTACAAGAAATATGCCGGCATAGACGCGGTGCCCCTGTGCATCGACACGACCGACGAGGCCGAGATAATAAAGTTCGTAAGGTACATCGCGCCGACCTTCGGAGGCGTGAACATCGAGGACCTAGAATCCCCAAAATGCTTCAGGGTCGTCGACGAGCTGGCGAAGACGCTGCCAATACCGGTGCTGCACGACGACCAGCACGGCACGGCTGTAGTCGGGACTGCAGCACTGATAAACGCGCTGAGGTTGGCCGGCAAGCCAATCCCATCCGTGAAAATCGTCATAAACGGCGCAGGGGCAGCAGGTCTGGGATTCGTGCGTATGTTCTCCTACATGAAGATAAAGAATGTCTACGTGGCGGACAAGGCGGGCCTCATATACGAAGGCAGGCCGGATCACATGAACGATTTCAAGGACGAGATTGCGAAGACCACGAACCCAGAACGCAAGCAGGGCCAGCTCGCCGATGCGCTCGAGGGTGCCGACGTGCTAATAGGCGCGTCGTCGGCCAACGCCTTCACCAAGGAGATGATAGGGAAGATGAACAAGGACCCAATAGTATTTGCGCTCGCAAATCCCATACCTGAAATAAGTTATGCAGATGCGAAGGAAGCCGGGGCGTTCATCGCAGCTACGGGCAACAGTGCAGCGCCTAACCAGATAAACAACATGCTCGGGTTCCCTGCCATAATGCGCGGGTTGCTGGACGCTGGCGTAAAGAGCGTCACCTATGAGATGCTCTACAGCGCGGCGAAGGCGCTGGCAAAGAGCGCGGGCAGGAAGATAACGCAGGAATGTATACTGCCGAACGCTGGTGACAGACGGCAGATGGCCAAAGCCGTAGCGGAGGTGGCCGTGGCGATAGCAGGCGCAGCGATTGCATCGGGCAACGCGAAGCTGAGCCCAACGCCGGAAGAGATAAGGCAGAGCCTGTCGGCGAAGCTCAAGCGCTACGCCAAGATAGAGGGCAGGATAGTGGGGAAGGTATGACACAATCTACCTCTAAATGTGTCCGTGTGGGTGTCCGTGGTCACTGCCTAAGCGAAGTTAATCCGAGGCAATGCGCCTGACCTTGTAGTTGTCGGCATAGTTTTTATATCCCTCTTCCGATAATGCATTATGCATGGCGGAACGGCTGCTGCCCCAAGCACGTCTTCTGAAGGGCTGACTTCCGACGAAGCAGGCAGGAGGCGTGCAAAGTATGGGTACAATGAGATAAAGGCCAAGAAAAAGAATCCTTACAAGCTGCTGCTAAGCAAATTCTACGGGCCCGTGCAGCTGCTGCTATGGCTCGTGGTCATCATATCATATGCTACCGGCAGGATGGATGACCTATACATAATAATAGCCCTTCTCGTATTCAACGCCTTTGTAGGGTTCTTGGAAGAGTACCGGGCGGACAAATCCGTAGATTCATTGAAGAGCATGCTCGCATCGCATGCACGGGTTCTGAGGGACGGGCAATGGGTTTCAATCCCTGCAAGGCTCCTCGTTCCAGGCGATACCATACGAGTGAGGCTGGGTGACATAATACCCGCCGATGTGCGCGCGGTTGTATGCAATACGCTTGAGACTGACGAATCGGTACTGAGCGGCGAGTCCTTCTTCGTGGAGAAGAGCGAAGGCAGCACTCTGTATCAGGGATCGGTAGTCAAGCGCGGGGAGGCAACATGTGTCGTGACAAACACCGGCTACAATACCAAGTATGGGGTCACCGAGAAACTGGTGCAGGCTGCGGGCCCGGCATCGCACCTCGAGGAGGCAATACTCAAAATGGTGAAGTATCTTGTCGCGGGCGATGCGGTCATAGTCGCCGTAATGTTGGTCTACGGCCTGCTTGTGCTGCACATATCCGCATTGACACTCCTCCCGTTCCTCCTTGTGGTTCTGATCGCGTCTGTGCCTGTGGCACTTTCTGCCGCGTTCACAGTTGCCATGGCGCTCGGCACAGAGAAGCTTGCAAAAAAATCTGTGCTGGTCACAAAGCTGGAGGCGATTGAGGACACCGCGACCATGAGGGTGCTCTGCGCAGACAAGACCGGAACCCTTACCAAGAATTCAATAACCGTCAGGAAGGTGATGCCGTATGGCTGCGCCGACAAGCTGGTACTCGAATACGCTGCAGAGGCTTCGCGCCGGGAGGATGATGATCCGATAGACACTGCAGTGCTTGACTATTCCAAAGCCATGCGCATAGTGTACGGCAGGCAGCTCTCTTTCAACCCATTCGATCCATCTACAAAGAGAACCCAGGCTGAAATTGACGGAGTGGAGAGATACGAAGTTACGAAAGGTGCCACTCTGGAAGTGCTGAAATTAGTCAAGAGCAATTCTGCCGAGAGAACCAGGGTAAATTCAGACATGGAGAGTCTTGCTGCTGAGGGGCTCAGGGTTGTTGCAGTCGCTGTCCGCAAGAAGGGCGGCAACTGGAAGCTTGCCGGCCTTATCGCGCTGTACGATCCTCCCAGGCAAGATGCGAAGCGACTAATCGAGGAGCTTAAGAGCCTCGGCATCGATGTCAAGATGCTCACGGGAGACAGCATAGCCGTGGCAAGGGAGATCGCCAGAGAGGTGGGGCTCGGGCAGAACCTCCTTATGCTCAAAGATGAGCGCGGGAACAGCTATGAGCGGATAATACATGCTGATGGGTTTGCAGGCATCTACCCTGAAGACAAGTACACTATAGTGAAGGCACTCCAGTCCAGGGGATTTGCTGTCGGGATGACCGGCGACGGGGTTAACGATGCTCCTGCGCTCAAGGAGGCCGAAGTGGGCATCGCCGTCGCCAATGCCACTGACGTGGCCAAGAGCTCCGCAGACCTTGTACTTACCAAGAACGGCCTTGAGGTCATAGTGGATGCGGTCAAAGAGAGCAGGAGGATCTTCGAGAGGATGGTCACATATGCCATGGTAAAGGTGGCGAAGGTCTTCCAGATAGTCGGCCTGGTGGCGATAACATTCATCGTGTTTGGCTTCGAGCCGGTAACCCCGTTCCTATTAATACTGCTTATATTCACCAATGACATAGCGAATATCTCCATCTCAACGGACAATGCCCATTACTCAGCGAGGCCAGATGCCTGGAACATAAAGTCGATCATGTGCTCTTCAGGTGCAATGGGCGTGGCGCTTATGGCAGAGGCGCTGGTATTGATACCGCTGGGTCTCGGCGTCCTGGGGCTCAGCCTGGTGCAGTTCCAGACAATGGTCTTCCTGATGCTGGATGTAACCGACCAATTTACCATATTCAATATAAGGGAGAGAAGGGCCTTCTGGAAATCTGCACCAAGCCTTCCTCTTGTAGCCGCGTCTCTGACCAGCATCGCTGCAGGCACAGCGATGGCCTACTTCGGGATACTCATACCAAAGGTGGGGGTGCTTCCTATCCTGCTTGTTCTGGCCCTTTCCGCCATCTTCATGCTGGTAAACGATGTGGTCAAGGTAGCGGCGTTCAGGCACTTCGGGATATCCTGACTTGCCGCGCATGTTTTGCCCACGCTGAGTGATGTGGGCTTAGGCAAGATATGATTGGACAGGCCAAAAGTAACCACCCGTCATGATAATAAAATCAATAGTTCAATGAAGACTGCTGATTTCCACATAAACGACGCGTTCATCTATCTTTGCGGTATTGAGTGGTCCTTTCGCACTGATTCTGAAGGAAATAGTAGTTTCATTATTGCTTATTGGTCTTATTTTGTTCTCAACTCCAAAAAGGGCAAGGCTGCGCGATACCTATCGATAGGAAATATCACAAAGTGGACTTGGCGGGATTCGAACCCGCAACCCCCTGCATGCCATGCAGGTGCGCTACCGTTACGCTACAAGCCCAAAGGAATAGGATTCAGGCTTCAGGCTCCGTGCCGCCTTCGCCTTATACCGGCGACACGAAGATTATGTTGCCTCCCCTGAGCAGGAGCGTTCCGACCTTCGCCTTGAGCTCCCCATCTACGAGCTCCTCGGCGTTCTCGAGCACGACGTTCATGTGAGCGTCGAAGCTCTTCACGGTTCCGCGTATGCTCATGTTGCCCTTCAGCCTGATAATCACCTTCTGTCCGATGACCTTGTTCAGCAAATCGAATGGCCTTTCCTGGTTCATTCACACACCAAATATACTAAAACTACGCATCATTTGTAAATCTGTCAATCGGCGCTCTTTATCTTCTTCAGGTCCTCCTTCTTTATCGCGAGCTTTATGCGCCCGGTGCCAACGTTGACCTGCTTGCCTATCAATATGTTCTCCGCGACCCCTTTCAGCATGTCGCGCTCGCCGAAGACGCTGGCGTTGACGAAGTGCTTGACCGTTTCCTCGTACGCCGCCCTCGCGAATATGCTTGTCTTGTCGCCAGTGATGCCGTGCCTGCCTGCGCTCCTTATCTTGCCAGTGTAGGTCATGGCGTCGGCGATGAGCGCTATGTGCTTGAAGCTTACCGTGAAACCCTCGTCGCTTATCGTCTTCGAGAGCTCGCGCGCTATGAGGTTCCTCGTGGCCTCGATGCCGTACACCTCCTGCACCTCGAATATGTCGTTCGTGTAGAGAGTGTCCTTGTTGACTCCTGGCACCTCTATCACGCCGGCAAGATTGCTGCCTGCCGTTACTATGTAGAAATTGCCGTTGTCGTCCTGCTGTATCACTGCCTTGCCTATTCCGTCAATGCCTGCAATGGTCATGTTCCTGACTTTGACGAAGGCCGTGCGCACTCCGCGTATGTCGCGTTTTCCCTTGTGCTTGATGGTGAGCGTGTCGCCCTCGCTGGACGTTTCCACTCCCTCGAACTTGGCTTTTATCCTGTCTGTGATGTTCTTGATAGTGAGGCTGTTGAGCTGCATGGGTTCCCTGTCGAGGTGCATCACCATGGTGCCGGTTTTGAGGTTCTCCTCGAAGCTGTCTATGAGCGCGTTGAGCTTGACACCCTCGACCTTGCGCTTCACATCCTTGGCCTTCTCGTAATTCTTCTCGCTGCCCTTCTCGAGCCTTATGTTCATGATAGGGAAGCCGAGGCGCTTCCGCGCATCGATTATCTCTATTATGCGCGGGAGGCCTGTCGTGGTCACGACGGACGACATGCCTGCAGAGTGGAATGACCTCAGCACCATCTGCGTGGACGGTTCGCCGAAGCTCTGCGCAGCAAGAACGCCAACAGGCTCACCGACGGTTATCTTCATGCTAACTGCTTTGTCTTTTGCCATTCGATCACTACTTGCTCTTCTCCTTTTCCACGAGCCCCATGGCAGGGTCTGTGCCATCGCCGCCGTAAATCGTCTGTATGAGCGCACCGCTCGCGTCCTTCACGCTGAGGTTTGTGTCCACATAGAAGTCCTGGAGCGCGTTTATGAGCCTGCGCTGCAGGTATCCGCTTACCGCCGTGACGAGCGACTTGGTCATCGTGCTGTCCCTGGAGCCCATGGCGTGCAGGTACATCTCCAGCGGCTCCAGACCGTTCATGAAACCCTCCTCAACGAAGCCGCGTGCGGTCGGGTCGTTGCTGTTGCGCTCGAAGTATGGCAGCACCCTGCCCTTGTAGCCGCGCATCGGCCTCTTGCCGCGCACCTGCTGCTGGCCCAGGAACATCTTTATCCAGGCCATGTTGAGCAGCGAACCCCTGGCGCCTATCGTCGCCAAAAGGAACGCGTTGTTGCTCTCATCAAGCGTCTTGTTGAGGTAGCTCACGGCCCTCTCCCTCGCGTGCGCGAGCTCTGCTATGACGAGCATTTCGAACGTCTCCTTGCGCGTGTACCCTGGCAGGCTCTCGAGCTTCTTAACCTTGTAGCTCTCGACCAGCATCTTTACCTTGTCTTCAGCATCCCTGAGTATGATGTCGCGCTCCCTGTTGGTTTCTGGCGTGTTGTAATAGTCCCTTATGCTTACCGTGAGCCCCTGAGTGTAGTCCGTCCTCAGCGCTATGGTGGCCGCCTTGAATATGAAGTCGCTCGTGAAATCCGCGCCGTAGTCGAAGAAGAGTTTCGTCAGCAGCGCCCCGCCGCCTCCGACCAGCTTGTTGTCCATCACGCCTTCGACGAGATCGCCGTTCTTGATGGTCACGGCGCCCCTGGAATTCTTGCCCGTGTAGTTGAGATCCTTGGGCAGGAGTATGGAGAATATGGACTTGCCGCTGTACGTGCCGTCCTTCTGGGGCTTGGGCAGCTCGCTGATACCTATGCCGCCGAGCATGATGCACGCCTCATCCTTCGTGAACTTTGCGTCGTCCTTCGTCAGGAAGTATATGCCAGCAATCTGGTCCTCCATAAGGAACGATATGGGCCGGCCGTCGCGCGAGGAGAGCAGCAGGTCCTTCGGCTGCATGAGGTATCTCGCTTCCGCCAGCGCCTCGAGGCTCTGCGGTACGTGTATGTTCATTTCGTCCCCGTCGAAGTCCGCGCCGTAGGGCATGGTAATGGAGACGTTGACCCTGAGGGTCTTGCCCGGGAGTATGCGCGCCCGGTGCGCCATGATGGAGAACTTGTGCAGCGTGGGCTGCCTGTTGAACAGTACTAGGTCTCCGTCGATCAGCTGCCTCTCGAGCACCTGTCCCGGCTCTATGGCCGCGAGCAGCTCGTCGCGCGTGAGATCCGTGACGCGCTTGCGCATGTTGTCCTTGCCTATGACGTTGAGGACGCTCGGCCATTTAGTGCTCGCGAGGAACTTCTTCCCCTGCTCGAGATTCCACTTCGTGACATAAAACGGCACGGTGAGGTTCTCTGCGAGGCGCATCGGTATGCCGACCTCGTTGATGCCCAGCCTGGTGTCGCACGATATGACGCTCCTTGCCGAGAAGTTGACGCGCTTTCCGCTCAGGTTGTACCTGAGCCTGCCTTCCTTACCCTTCAGCCTCTGCGCCAGGGTCTTCAGGGGCCTGGTGCTCCTGTGCCTAGCTACCGGAACTCCGGGCGTCTCATTGTTAAAGTAAGTGGTAACGTGGTACTGGAGCAGCTCCCAAAGGTCGTCTATTATGATCTGCGGCGCTCCAGCATCGATGTCCTGCTCGAGGCGCTGGTTTATGCGCATTATCTCGACGAGCTTGTGCGTCAGGTCATCCTCGCTCCTCTCTCCGGTCTCGAGCGTTATCGACGGCCTCACGTTGACCGGGGGCACGAGCAGCATCGTGAGTACGAGCCATTCCGGCCTCGTGGCCTTGCCGTCTATCCCCAAGTACGACAGGTCGTCGTCGCTTATCTTGCTGAGCCAGTCGCGTATTTCGTCGGGCTTCAGCTTGTTGCTGTTCAGGTAGAAGAATGTCGGCCTCTCGAACTTCAGCTTCTGCTGCGGGGTTCCGCAGCTCGGGCACTTCTTCACGCTCTTGAGCTTCTTCGTGAGCATGGCTAGCTTGCCCTCGGTCTCGACGTTGTCCTCCATTATGACATCTGTCGTTATCAGGTTCCTTACAACGGGCTTGAACTGCTCCATCTGCTTCTCATCGAGAAGGATCCTGTGGCAGCTCTCGCACGTAGACTGCAATAGCAGGTATATCGTCTTGGCGAACTCGGGGTGCACGACAGGCCTCACGAGCTCTATGTGGCCGAAGTGGCCTGTGCAGGTCTTCGCCCTGCCTCCGCAGGTCTTGCACTTGAGGCCCGGGTCTATGACGCCCAGCCTCTGGTCTATCAGCCCTCCGTCTATCGGGTAGCCGTCCTCGTTGTACGTGTCGGGCACTATGAGCTTGGCGACGCTCATCTTCTTGACCATCCCCGGGCTTATGGTCGTGAATCTTATGTAGTCTACGGTTTCAGCCTGCATCATATCACCTACTCGCTCTTCAGCTTCATCCTTGCCAGTATGTGCATGGACTTGAGCTCGTCAAGCAGAAGCTTGAAGGCGTAGCTCATCTCAACCTCCTCGAGGTTGCTCCCGCCGCACGTGGGGCACACGGCGACGTTCTTGGTGTAGTCGTAGTAGCCGATATCTCCGCAGTCCTTGCAGACCCAGACCATCCACTTGTCGCTCTGCTCGAGCATGCGGTCCTTGATCAGCAATGACGCTCCGTGCCCTACCAGGGCGTCGCGTTCCATCTCTCCGAACTTGAGGCCTCCGCGCCTCGGCTTGCCTTCGGTCGGCTGGTGCGTGAGTATCTGCACCGGTCCTCTGCTCCTGACCTGCTGTTTCAGGCTGACCATGTGCCAGAGGCGCTGGTAATATACCACGCCTGTGAATATCTTGGCATTGATCTTCTTGCCTGTGCGTCCGTCATACAGTACCTCGTCGCCGAACTTGTCGAAGCCGAAGCTCTCTAGCATCTTGCCATACTCCTCTATGAGCTGTTCGCCGTTGGTCGAGAAGGCCGTGCCGTCGAACTGCACGCCTTTGAGCGACGCTGCCTTCGCGCCAAGCATCTCCATCATGTGGCCGAATGTCATCCTGTTCGGCAGTCCTATAGGGTTGATTATCATGTCGGGCACTATGCCGTCCTTCGTGAAGGGCAGGTCCTCCTGGTTCACCAGCAATGCGACGACGCCCTTCTGGCTCTGCCTGCTCGCGAACTTGTCCCCTGGTTCGGGTATCTTGGGGCTCCTGATCCTTATCTTGACTATTTTCGTCGCGCCGGTCGTCTCGCTCAGCATCACGCTGTCGACTATGCCCTGCTCACCAGCCCTCAGCATCGTCGAGTTGTCGCGGCGCTTCTCCTCTCCTATTCCGAAGCTCGTCTGCTCCTCGAGGAACCTCGGGGGCGAGACCTTTCCTATTATGACGTCGCTTTCATCAATCGGGAGTTCAGGCTCGATAAGGCCGTCCTCGCCAAGCTTGGCATAAGTGTGCTCACCCTTGTAACCCTCTATCGTGGCCGGCGGCACCTCGAACCTGTCCTGCTGGCCGCCCGGGTACCTGCGCTCCTCATCGACGTACGAACGCAGGAAGGCGCTCCTTCCGAGCCCGCGGTCGACCGCGGCCTTGTTGAGCACGACGCTGTCTGCCATGTTATAGCCGTAGTAGGTGCTCAGGGCCACTACCATGTTTTGGCCGTTCGCGTGGCGCTTCAGGTCAAGCGTCCTGTAGGTCACGCTGTTGATTATCGGCACCTGCGGGTAGTAGAGCAGGTAGGCGCGCGCATCGTAGCGCTCGCTGAAGTTTGTTGCGTAAAGCCCCTGGGCCTGCTTCATGAAGTTCCAGGCTATGGGGTGCCTTCCCATGCTGTTGAACTCCGGATAAACGCTTGAGTTGACCGTCAGGCCGAAGATAGCGGCCGGGTCGGCGTCTATGTGCGTCGTCTTGGGCGTTATGTCCTTCTCGTCCATGACTGCGCTGATATCCTCCTCCTCCTCGGCGTCGAGATACTCTATGATTCCGCGCCTGACAAGGTAATTAAAATCGATCTCGCCGTTCTTGACCTTCTGCCTGAGCTCGTCCGTGAGCGCGCTCTTTCCGTCGGTCACGACTATGTATGGCCTGCGCACGCGTCCCCTGTCGGCGTTGAGGTGCACCTCGTTGAGCTTCTTGACGAACGCGACGTTGATCTCGCCGGATATGATGCCCTTGCGCCTGCCCTCGCGTATCTCTGCCGCGAAGGCCTTGCCGCTGGCGACTTCGCCTATCTCCCTTCCGTCGAGATAGATCCTGCAGGCCTCATTTTTCTCCTTTTTGATGTCTGTCAACATGATCACCAAGCGTGAGTATCTTCATCTCCTTGAGCTTCTGCTCGAAGAGCTTGTGGTCAGCGCCCACGGTTACCTTGGCCATGAGGGCGAGGTACCTTGTCAGGCCTACCTCCGTGCCTTCCGGAGTTTCGCTCGCGCAGAGCTTGCCTATGTGCGTGCCGTGCACGTCACGCGCCTTGAGGTGCGGGTGCTTCTTGGCCAGCGGCGACTTTATCCTGCGCAGGTGCGCAAGCGAGCCGAAGTAGTTTATGCGGTCGAGCACCTGCGACACTCCAGTCTGCCCTGCCGGCCACGAGCCGGTGCTCATCGAGTAGAGTATCTTCTCTGTGAGCGTGTCCGGGTTTATGTTGGTCTTGACAGTGAGGCGCCTTCCCCTGGCCGTAGTGCGCTCCACATGGTATTTTATATCTTTCACGAAGGCCTTGAAGGCGGTGTTGAACAGCTCCTCCATCAGGTCCCCTGCAAGCTTGACGCGCTTGTTGGCGTAGTGGTCTTTGTCGTCCTGCTTTATGTACCTGTACGCCACGAGCGACGAGCGCTCGGCCATGCGCACCAGATACCTTGCCTTCTCCTTGCGCGCCTCTGGGTTCGTACCCAGGTGCGGCAGTATGTAAGTGTCGAGCTGCGTCTCCGCACGCTTCTCCTGGTAAGCCTGCGCCTGGTTCGGCGCTGTTATGCGGCCGAGCTCAATGAGCGCATCCTTCGGCTCCATCTCCTTGGCCTTGCTCATCTCTATATTGAAAAGCATGTCGTTCTTGACGTCGTTGTTATCCGTCAGCTCCACCATCTCCTTGGGCTGGAGGCCGAGGGCTCTGAGTATGAGCGTGAAGCTTATGCCCTTGCTCAGCGTCGGGAAGAGTATCGTGTACATGCCGTACTCGTCGCGCGCGACGCTGCACCTGGCTCTGAAGCTTACCGTGGTCGAAAATACTTTCGTTACCATCTCGTCCTTCTCCTTCGTCGTTATCATGCGGTTCGGCGCCAGATCCTCTATGCCCACGAGGACGCGCTCGGTGCCCTTTATTATGAAGTAACCTCCGGGATCGTCAGGATCCTCGTGCGCCTCCATGAGCTGCTCCTTGTTCATGTTCTTCGTGTAGCAGAGGTTGCTCTTGACCATGACCGGCAGTTCGCCTATGTAAGCCTCGCCGATTGCATCGGCTTTCTCTATCCCGCTTATTATCGGCGTGTACGTGATGTACATCGGTGCAGAGTAATTGAGGTTGCGGGAGAGCGCTTCATGAGGTACGACGCGCTTCGTGGAGCTGTCCGACTCTATAACTACAGGCTGCTCAAGCCTTATGCTTCCGAGCTTGATCGCGAAGTCGGACACTTCCGGCTCTATGATGCTCTGGCTCTCAACTATACGGTTGATGCCGTTCATGATGAAGCGGTTGTAGCTGTCCAGCTGCTGCTGCGCTATTGAACCTGTCTTAAGGTAGGATTCGATTAGTTCGTGGGTCTTGCTCATCTAAACCACTGCGCCTACATTGCCGCAAACATCAGTCCTGCACCATGCATCATGGTGCCCCCTCTATGCCCTATCTCTCGATGACATAGCGGTAGTAGTTGTACTTGCCTGTGGGGTCCTCCCTGTGTATGAGCACAAGGTTGCCAGGCTTCGCGCCTATCGACACGGCCTGGGGATCGTCGCTGAAGAGCTTTGGGAATTTCTCGAGAGGCGTGCCATACTCCTTCGCCACCTTGTTGGCTTCGCTCTCGCTGAGCAATTCATGTTTCACTAATAGCTCTTCGCCAAAACTCAACAGCTCACCAGTACATCAACGAGCTCTACTTCTACGGCTAACGCTTGCAGGTTCAGCTATTATTTATGCACCAAAAGGAATTTATAGGTTTCTGAGGCTTTGCTTCTCGGTGCGCTCTTCCGAAGTGCGCCCATCTGAGTACTTCCTGTACTCGCTCAGGCACAGCTCGGCGGTGAGTAAGTCATCGGTGTCTTTCATCATTGCGCTTAGCGACAATGGGATTCTTTGCCCTGATTACGCAGGAGATTAGCATTGCGTTAGGTATTTTCAGCCTCTCCACCACACCCTTATCCTGCCCTTCTACCAACACCCTCAGCACTGAAAGGCTGTCAGTATGGGCCGATACGACTACATCAAGATTCCTATTTAAAGCTGGCATCACCTCCTCAGCATAAAATTTCTCGACCCTGTCGTATACATTCCCCATGCTCTCTCCGTTTGGCGGGCCTTCGTCCAGGCTGTTCGATAATCTATCGAACTCCTCAATGCCGACCTCATCGATTATATCATCTACAGCCCTTCCTTCCCATATTCCAGAATCGGCACCTAGGAGTGCTCGGGTCTCAATGATGTCCGCAACAGAAATCCCCCCGCTTTCTATCGCTATCCTCAACGTCTCTTTCGCTCTACTGGAAGTAGACGTATATGCGAGGTCGAAATGCCTCCCGCTGAGACTCTTTCCGATGCATTTGGCCTGCATTATACCCCTAGCTGTAAGTTCAACGTCCCGCCATCCCGCAAGTGTCTGATCCCTGTTGCTGGTGGCCTCGCCGTGCCTCATCAGCGTCAAGGTTGCCTGCACTTCTTTTTTCATCACAAACACTTTTGCCTTCAATGTTTCGCTGCCACATAGTAAAAAATTCTAGGTATTCCGCCCTGCAGAATCGCAGGGTAGTGCTTCACTTCGCTGAAGCCAGCCTTGCTTAAGATTGCGGCCCACTCTTCCGGTGCTCTTATCTTGATTCTGTTCACGAGACGCATGCTATCATGCATGCCTTTGTCATCTATCTCTAGCTTATCTGACCACTCGTATACGCCGTTGCGGTGGAATCTGCTCCGTCTTTCCGCGTTGATGGTTATATCTCCTAGCTTTGCGGACCATTTTTTGAGCCTGGGGTACTTCCGCTTCGATTCGGGGTTGGCCGTGTCGAAGATGAAGAGCCCTCCCCTTCTTAAACACCTGAACACTGCTGACATGCTCCTGACCGCATAGCTGTCAGCAATGAAATGGCCGACCACATCGTCTCCGGCCACAGCGCAGTCAAACTTCTTCGAAGACCGGTACCTGCTTATGTCGGAAACCGCAAACTCTGCGGGGTAACCGTTTGTCTTGTTCTTGGCAATCTCCACTGATTTTGAGGATACGTCCACACCTGTGACCATATAACCCTTCTTGGCCCGCCCCAACTCCAGGCGACCCGTCCCGCAGCCTACGTCAAGTACCGTCCGCGGCGTGGCACTATACTCCTTAAAACCTTCTCGAAGAAGTTTATGTCAACGTAGGTAAGTCTTATTGTGTGTGTATATTCCACACGTCATAGTACCTTGCCTTCCTGCCATAATAACAAGCTATCCTGTCGTTTGTCATGCAATCACGCGTTCATGCTTACAGGCCGCGCTTGTTGAACTCCTCTACAGCCTCGGCATCTCCGGTAGTCTCTAAGGTCCCGTTCTGCGCCATGGAAAGCAGCCCATCAAAGTCCATGAGCACAACTTCGTTTATTATCTCATCGGCGTCAAACTTCTGCTCGGTGCTTTTCCTTGCGTCGGTGACCGCGAAGTAATAAACATCGTGTTTAAGTTTACGTGTTGACTGTGAAAGCTTCATAAGCAATACTGGTCTGTCTCCAGTGTAGCCCGTTTCCTCGCCGAGTTCCCGGAGTGCGGCTTCCTCCACGCTCTCTCCGTCCTTGGTGCCGCCCCCTGGCAGCTGCATTACGTTCTTATCCGAGTAATCGACATGTTCTTTCACCAACACAGCCTGCCTGTCCTTCGTAACGGAAAGAACCACAACGCTGTCGTTGTAAACTATGTCCCAGTCCGTGTACCTTTTTCCATCATGGTTCTGCTTCTCAATCTTGTACACTTTGAATTTGTCACACTTGAATGCGAGTTCTGATAATACTATACCCATGTCAAAACCTATTCTAATTGCTTGCCTCTCAAAAGCTTAATAAGATAGCCCGTGATATCGTCTAGCCTGCCATTCACGTAGAGAAACTTAGCTTCTCTCCATGTGTTTCACCTCCTCTACTTCCGAGCATAACTATATTACGCTGATACTTCGATTCCAACCTTCATCACCTTCGTCCTTGGTCTACCCTAACGTTTGGGAATTTAGCCCTGCTCGCCTTTTGCGATATGATA